>CAJWHU010000020.1 GCA_913041325.1 uncultured Fidelibacterota bacterium
TGGTCTTGATTGGCCTTGGGGAAATAAAACAAATGGCCTTACCTGGCGGTGGATTATTTCTCCAAAAATAATAGCTAAAACATTTATTTCATCAAGCCGTTACAGATTTGATTTTGACTTATCATTTGTTGATAGAGATACATACATATACTCTGACTCCACTGCAATTAACTTCACTAACTTTAACTGGAACATTTATGATTTAATAAAAGACAGAACTATAGAAACTGAAGTTCAATATAAATTATCTAAAAATCATAGTTTAACTGCAGGCGCCCAACTACGAAACATTGATTTTGATTTAGGAATAAATTATGAACTTACCACTCAAGACACCTTTTTTACCTGGAATCCACTTTATTTAAAAAACAGTACTCAAGAGTTTGCTGTATTTGCTCAAGACCGATGGGAGGTATCAAAAAATCTCAAAATTAGGGGTGGTCTAAGAATGACTGATTATAATCTACATGATAAGGTTTATCTGGACCCCAGGCTTGGAGTTAAGTATAACTTATCTGATAATATCGCACTCAAAACAAATTGGGGATTATATCATCAGTTCTTAACCACAGCAAATAACCAGGATGAGAACCTTAGACTAGTTGAGCTATGGTTAGGCATTCCAGAGAACAAGCCAGCAAGTATTTCAGAGCATCTAATTACCGGTTTAGAGTATATGTCAAAAGAAAATATTTTTTATCGTATAGAATTATACAAAAAAACTTTTGACAATTTGCTTACTCTTAAGCAGGATAATGCGAATGAGTTTGAGGGTGTCTCACAGGATTCAACAATTAACGAGTTTTGGGACACCAGAGGCAACAGTAAGGGTGTTGAACTATTGATAAAAAAATCATCTGGACGTTTTAATGGATGGGTAGGTTATACTTTTTCAGAGACTAAATATTTTACACAACCCAATGGGTGGTATAGCCCAAATTTTGATAGAACTAATACCTTAAATATTGTAGCTAATTTTGAAATAAACAGTGATCTAGAATTTAGTGCCGCTTTGACCCAATCAACTGGGAATCCATACACAAAGATTTTAGGACGTGTTTATGATTGGGAACAAAATCTGTATAATGATTCATACTGGTATCCTGTTGATAGCTACCTTGTTGGAGATAAAAATACAGAGAGATACGAGGATTATTTTAGAGTTGACGTTGGCATGACAAGAAAAGGTGGAAATATATTTGGATTGAAGTATGATACGTATTGGCAGATTATGAATCTTACAAGACATTTAAATATTTTAACCTACAACTATCGAACAAAAACAGACCCACTAACGGGTAATCAACTAGGGGTGCAGCGCCAGCCTATTCCTATGTTTCCTCTTATTTTTACTTTTGGGGTTAATTTTGAATTTTAACCAAATCTTGAAAAAATTATCGCTAATAATATTTTTAACGTTCCTGAGTTGTTTAGGAGAAAATTCATGGGAAGACCTAGAATCAGACTACGATCATGTATTAAACGTGTTCGGGTTGATTAGCTTGGACACTTCTCAACATAGCTACGTTGGTTTATATAGCACCACAGATTTAGGTGATACTTCCCAGATTTATTTAGGAACAGATACCATAGGATGGTGTAACTGTGACGAGGAGGATTGTAGCTGGAGCGAGCAATGTGATACCGAGGAGATTGAGGGGTACTGGATAATTGATTCTTTGTTTGAGCCTGCAGCCTTAGTTAAAAATGCATCTGTTACAGTTACGGATGATAGTGGCAATGCCCATCAGTTTTCGTTCATTGAAAGTGCATTTGCGTTAGATGCTGAGTTTTCTGTTTATTCTATCAATGATGTAAATAATTTCAGATTAAATTTATATGTAGATACATCTGGAACTTTTTATCCCCAGCCACTTACTTATTATAATCTAGATATTTCGGCCCCTGGCTATAACACTGTGACAGGCTCTCTAAAGACTCCTAAACTCCCAAGTCTCGATTCTCTTACACAACTTGGTGATAATGTTGACACTATTCTCGTTAATGAGCCATTCAATGTTCATTGGACTACAATAGAGGAAGGTAGAGGTATTGTGACCGGAGAGGTCATCATCCAAAGCTGGGGAGGTGATTCTTTATTAAGCAATTGGTGTGGAGGGTATTTTGACCCTTTTACTGTCGATTTATCAGATATTAGCTCGAACCCGCATACCGTTTATCCTTGGATATGTTCAGACAGTTTCCTCCAAATCTCAGATACCAGAGATTACCTTGTAAGGCTAACAGCTGTGGATGACAATTATTATGAATATTTTATTATCGGTGAGGAGGGCGAATACTCTAATGCACTGCTTAATTACCCCACCACCAAAGGTAGGTCTGTTGGGATAGAAGGAGGTTTTGGTTTTTTTGGCTCTATTGCATCGGATAAATTATTTCTACACATTTCTAACTAGCTAAATTATGAGTTTAAACAGTTGCAAAGGGTTTATTCTACCATATCTATTTATTTTTGGTTTTGCTTGCGAAAGTAGTACGAAAAAAAATATTAATAGCTTAACCATTGAATCAGAATCTCTGAAAGTAAATAAATTCTTTGAACGCAAATTCAACGATTATGTAGACGGTAGGCCGATGTTTCAGACCCGTCTTGGAATAAAAAAAGACTATGATAAATGGGACGATATATCTCCGATTGCCGAGGAAATAGAGATTCAAGAGGCTAAAGAATCTTTGTCTTGGTTAAAAGACTCAGTCAATGTTGATAGTTTAGATGAGCCAACTCGCCTGAGCTATGTATTGTTTGTTCAGCGTACTGAAAACCAAATTCTTGATTATCGTTTTCGTTTGTATAACTATCCCCTAAATCAGATGTTTGGCATGCAATCTGACATTCCCGCATTCTTGATAAACCTACATAAAATTTCCACCGAACAAGATGCTAATGATTACATAAGTAGGCTTCGAGGGATACGTGAGCTTTTCAAGCAACTAGAGCATAACATTAATGAAAGGAAGGACGCTGGCATCATTGCGCCAAAATTTGTTTTCAAACATGTTTTAGATGATTCAAAAAATATAATTACAGGATATCCATTTGACGGTGCTGATTCTTGTGCCCTTTTTGTTGATTTTAACTCAAAATTAAATCGTCTAAACATACCAGAGACTAATAAAATTAAACTACTCGTGGAAGCTGAGGAGGCTCTTCATTCATCAGTAAAACCAGCTTATGATAGCCTAATTTTATTAGTGCAGGAACTCTTGCGAACAAGCGACGAAGAAGACGGAGTTTGGAGATGGGAGAATGGCTTAGAATTTTATGAAAATGCTCTAAAACGGACAACTACTACATCAATGAGTGCAAATGAAATACATCAATATGGGTTGGAAGAGGTATCAAGAATTCATGGAGAGATGGTGATGATTAAAAACCATGTAGGTTTTCAAGGAACGCTCAAAGATTTTTTCAAGGAGCTAAAAGAAAATGATAGGTTTTATTACCCAGATACCGATGAGGGGAGAGAATCATATATCAAAGACGCTGTTAAGATAATTGAAAATATTAGGCTCAAGTTAGATGAGTTATTTATTACAAAGCCCAAAGCGAAAATGATTGTGAAAGCCGTGGAAGCTTTTAGAGAAAAGTCAGCGGGGAAGGCATTTTATCAAAGGCCTGCCCCAGATGGGTCCAGGCCTGGCACTTATTATGCAAATTTGTATAAAATGCGAATGATGCCAAGCTATCAGATGGAGGCCCTGGCCTATCATGAGGGTATCCCTGGTCATCATATGCAGATAGCGATCGCACAAGAGTTAAGAGGAATACCGAAATTTAGGAAATATAGCGGATATACTGCTTTTTCAGAAGGATGGGGCTTGTATTCTGAGTATTTACCGAAAGAGATGGGATTTTATTCTGACCCGTATTCAGACTTTGGTCGCTTAGCAATGGAGCTATGGAGATCCTGTAGGTTAGTGGTTGACACTGGAATTCACAGCAAAAAATGGACGAGGGAGGAGGGAATCAAGTATTATGTTGAAAACACTCCCAATGACACACTTGATTGTATCAAAATGGTTGAGAGACATATAGTAATGCCCTCCCAAGCTACGGCCTACAAAATAGGTATGGATAGAATTTTAAGATTACGAAATAGAGCAAAAAATGAACTCAAAGAAAAATTTGATATTAGAATTTTTCATGAGACTGTATTATCCAAGGGAGCAGTGCCGCTTAATATTTTAGAAAAAAATATAGAATCTATGGTTAGGGAGATTATTAATTAATATTTTCACGAACATACAAGGCGTTTCTATCGTTGTCTATTAGTGCTCCTTTTTTTTACAAATATGTATAAATTTCAATGATTTCATGGAATTCTTATCAAAAAACATAAATCTTTTCGTGACCGAATTATTTGTTCTTTGCATGGATATGGCGCCATATCTTCTTCTTGGTATGCTTGTAGCGGGTTTGATATCTGTTTTCATTGATAAAAGTTTTATCTATAAACATATTGGCTCTAAAAGTTTTTCATCGATATTTAAGGCAGCAATGTTTGGTGTTCCGCTGCCGCTATGTTCTTGCGGTGTAATCCCCGTTGCCTCTACGATTAAGGACGCAGGAGCATCAAAAGGCTCAACCGTTTCATTTCTGATATCAACGCCTCAAACAGGCGTTGATAGTATTTTTTTAACATATGGTATGCTAGGTCCCGTATTTGCAATCTTTAGGCCAATAGCGGCATTACTCTCTGGTATGCTAGGTGGTTTAGTCATTAATAATTTTGATAAACAAACACATCATCATTTTTCAAGGGAAAATGTAAAGGTAAATAAAGATGCTAGTTTCAGGAAAAGGGTGATCTCAGGTTTCAGATATGGTTTTATCACACTCCCGTCTGACATCTTAGAACCGCTTTTTCAAGGATTGTTAATAGCAGCATCAATATCTGTTTTTATTCCGACTGGTTTTGTGATTGAGCATTTTGCAGATGCTCCAGCTGTCCAATTCGTGACAATGCTTCTTATTTCAATACCAATTTACGTATGTGCAACAGCATCTATACCAATTGCTTTAGCTATGATGGCGAAAGGTATCACGCCAGGTGCGGCTTTTGTCTTTTTGATGGCTGGCCCTACAACAAATGCATCATCAATTGCAGTTTTAAAAAATATCCTAGGCAAGAAAACTCTTGCGTTGTATTTATTGTTAATTGCTTTTATGTCAACCTTATTTGGCTTAGCCTTTGATTTATTTTTTAAAATTGATGTAAATACAGCTAACCATCATTTGCATCAACACAGTTCAGATGGTTTTTTAAAGTATGTATCACTAATTGCATTTGTATTTGTGATGATCAATGCATTTTTAGTTAAATTTAGAACAATGAAGAAGTCCCCGTACAATTTAGATAAAACAATTGATGATGGAAGAGAACATTTAAGGTTAAGTATAAATGGTATGACGTGTAGCCACTGTAAAGAAAGTGTGGAGTCTATCGCAGGAAATATTGAGGGTATTGACCAGGTGGTTGTAGATTTGCCTTCTGGTCAAGCTACATTTATTGGCAATGATATGAACAGTTCAGTTATCAAAGACAAAATTATTTCTCTGGGGTTCACTTTAGATTGAAGTAATCCAAGTTTAACAAAATTATAGAAATGAAATATCTCAAATATTATATATCTACGTTAACACTAATACTTGGAATCTCTATATGTTTCAGAGGAGAATACTATCCGAGTATTTTCTTCCTGTGTTTTTCTTTATTCATTATTTTAGGTGATATAATTCTGAGTGAGGATAAAAATGAAGCTAGTTATTCATACCCACTCCTTTTAAACCTTCCTATGTACATCAACCTCTTTTTATTGTTAGGCATTGTATTAATGGCAGTATCTGCTCTAGTAGATAATCCATCTCACGCATTTAATAGTCTAATCCTTGAGTATTTGCATATTGATTTACATAATTCAGGGAAATCAATGAACATCATTGATTCAATCTCTCTCACTGCTCTAATAGGTCTTTTCATTGGAATCATGGGCACCGTCCCAGGGCACGAATTAGTACACAGAAAGAAGAAAAAATTTGACATGGAAATGGGCAACTGGTTATTGGCGTTTTCATGGGACTGTGCTTTTGCTGTTGAGCATGTATATGGACATCACAAAAATGTCGGTCTGGAAATTGATCCAGCCACTGCAAGGAGAGGAGAGAACATCTACAAATTCATTTTCAGGGCAATTGTCAATGAACACGTAGATGCTTGGAAGATTGAGAGAAATAGGTCCAAAAGAAAAAAGACTTCTCTTTTAGGCTTTAATAATAGAATGATTACTGGCTACTTCAGGAGTATTTGCTTAACAATCTTTTCATACATAATTGGCGGGTTTTCTGGTATTATGGTTTTTATGATGTTTGCTTTAATATCTAAAGCTCTTCTTGAGGTTATAAATTATACTGAGCATTATGGGCTGGTTAGAGTTGAAGGACAACCAGTTCAGCCGAGGCATTCCTGGAATTCAAATAGCGTGATGAGTAGCATATACCTTTATAATGTGACACGCCACTCATCGCATCATGAAAAGGCACATTTAAAATACTGGGAGTTAAAACCCTACGATAATGCTCCTAAAATGCCACAAGGATATTTGTCAATGTTATATATGGCTTTATTTTTACCTTACTTTTTTCACAAGATAATGTCAAAAAAACTTATTGATTGGGATAAGAATTTTGCTTCAGAAGAAGAGCTTGAACTCGCACTTGCACAAAACAAGTCTAGCGGTATTCCCTTACTACAAAAAAATGCATGATTATTATTCTTATAATTTTACGCTGCTTATACGCAGTGGCTCGGGCCGGAATCGAACCAGCGACACAAGGATTTTCAGTCCTCTGCTCTACCAACTGAGCTACCGAGCCACAAGTATAAATCTTTGTAGTAATTGGTAAGGTAAAATTACTCGGCCGCTTCTCTAAAACAAAAAGATTTGATTAAAAACTGTGCATATATATATATTAATTTTTTTGATCGCCTCATCTGGTACTATTTAGTCTAGTCCAGCTCAACATTAGCTATGGTAAAAAGAAAAAAGTTGGTGCTTGCAACCCACAACCCTCACAAGGAAAAAGAGATGATGTCTTTACTTAGCCACATGGAACTTGATATAAGTGGGCTAGGTCAATTTCCCGAGGTGGGTGAGATAGAAGAGACGGGGAACACTCTTCATGAAAATGCCTTGATTAAGGCTAGAACTGTGTATAAAATTACAGGTAATCCTTCTCTAGCTGATGATACAGGACTAGAGGTCAAAGCACTGGCTGGAGCACCTGGGGTATACTCAGCCAGATATGCTGGTAATAATCCATCATATGAAGATAATATAAAGAAACTTTTGGAAGAATTAGTTAATACTCCAAGGGAAGATAGAGGCGCCCAGTTTAGGACAGTAATGGCATTCGTAGATAGAGATGTAGAGCTCTATTCTGAGGGCGTTATCAAGGGAGAGATTACATTCATTGAAAAAGGTAATGGCGGATTTGGATATGATTCTGTTTTCCAACCCTATTCAAAGATTGTGACATTTGCTGAATTGTCTGAGAAAGAGAAAAATAAAATCAGCCACAGAGCAATAGCAGCAGAAAAAATGAAAGAGATCTTAGAATCTCATTTAAAAAAGGAGACTATATAGGAAATATCGATATCAGTTAAGTGAAGACTGAAATTGAGTAATTTTAAAGTAAAAAAAATCTGCAAAGACTATGTTTTCAATCATAGGGCGCACTTTTTAATACTGTTGTGGTATTTGGCAGTACAAGGTCTTTTTGCGCAATCTGGTGGGAATGATGGTGATCTAATTCTTCCAATAATTATACCATCTCCACCCAGCGTTGTTGATCCGTTTCCCAGATTTTCTTCCCGATTTGTTATTTCAAACGATTCTGCAACAACCTACAAAGGGTTGTTGCGATACAATTATGGGCAAAAGAAAACAGAAATAGTGCTTACAAGAGATTGGTCAGTGATAACTATTTCTGAATATGTAAATGGGGAGAGATTAAAGATCCCATATACATCAACTGTCGATTGGTACCTGTCTATGATGAGGCAGCAAAAGTGGCATCAAAAATTTTTTGATATAATGAATACTACCCAAAAGAGCCAAAACAGACGAGGTAGGGGGCAAATGCTCGAGGTAGTAGGATTAGACATTGGTCGACTTGGAAGAGCGTCGTTGCAAGTTAGCGGTAACGTCAATATAAATGGTAAAATGGTTTTTCAGGATCAGGAACTCGTTCGTTCTACATTGAATGAAACTCAAAATACACACTTAGAATTTGATCAAAAACAGAACCTAAACATCAAAGGTAAAATTGGTGACCGAATCACCGTTGCCATGGATCAAGATTCAGAGAGGCAATTTGAGTGGGAGAATAATATAAGAATATCCTATGATGGATATGAAGACGACATTGTGCAAAAAGTTGAAGCTGGAAATATTTCTCTCTCCTTACCCTCAACAAAATATGTTACTTTTTCTGGAAAAAATCAGGGGCTGTTTGGTGTTAAAGCTCTTTCAAAATTCGGACCTGTCGATGTTACAACAATTGCCTCTATCGAAAAATCAAAAAAGGAGCAGTCGGAATGGGAAGGTGGTGGTCAGAGCAATAAGCAACAAATAAGAGATGTAGATTGGATGAAGAATAGATACTTTTTTATCCACCCGTGGTTTCGAAATGGTGTTGATACTTTTGCAACAAATGTCGCATACTCAATACCATCTTTTTATCCTCTTAGGAATGGGCTACACTTAATTGGAGATGTCGTTGTCAAAAATTTTGAGCTCTACAAATCTATAAATGTAAATGACCCAAGTGCTATGACGGGAACTGCGTATGTTGATCCTACAGACAGCACGAAATTCCCCGATAAAAGCGAGGAGGGAAGTTTTATACTTCTAGAACAGGCTACAAATTACTACGTCAGCCCAGATCTAGGGTTCATAAGGATACGCGATCAAGTATCCCAAGATATTCTTGGTTGTACCTTTACGCTCGAGCATAGACAAACTGGAGAAATACTATTGGAAGTAGGACAAGGTCCAGACTCATTGGGTACTAATCTCTCCCTGATGATGCTAAAACCACGAAACAGCCATCCAAATCACCCAACATGGCCACTCATGTTCAAAAACGTGTACTACCTAGGTACGTCGCAAATAAACCCTGAAGGATTTGAGGTAAAAATTATTAATAAGAATTCGACTCCTGTTTCAGAGAGAGATAAAAATTCAAGCTTGCCTTACATTACTTTATTTGGTTTAGATAGTTTAAATGACAATGGTATACGAAGTTATGACGAAATAATTGACAAGGACCTTGCAAATATAATAAACATGGTCGATGGAGAATTAATGTTTCCAAGACTTCATCCATTTGCAAATAAGGATTCCTTGGAGGGCGGGCAAACGGTAGAACAATTACAGGGGCAATTAGGCTCCGGAATTATGTATACATCCTCATCCTCCTCCGAAATAAATGGTGACCACCGATGGATGATTGAGGCTGTATACACCAACCAAAGCTCAACAATAAATCTAGGCTTTATGCTTATCGAGGGCAGTGAGGAGGTCATTCAAAACGGAGTTATATTGAAACGGGGTTTAGATTATAGCATCGATTATTTTACAGGCACAATTGTTTTGCTTGGAGACGCGGCCAACGATCCAAATGCAAAATTAAAGGTGAATTACGATAAACATGAACTCGTTTCATTTGACAAGAAAACAATTTTTGGAACACGTGCTCAAATGGATCTGGGAAAACCAAATTCTTTTATCGGTGCGACCGCTCTTTACTTCAATCAGTCAATCATAAATGAGAAGGTTGAAGTGGGTTATGAGCCAACAAGGAATTTTATTTGGGACTTAAATGGAAGATATGAGTGGGAGATGGATGGTATAACAAGATTTTTAGACAAGATGCCTCTAATCGAGGCAGAAAAAATGTCATCATTTTCAGTTGAAGGGGAGGTGGCTCAAGTAATGCCCAATCCAAACTCTATTAATAATGCAGCCACGGGAGATCCAAATGGAGTAGCATTTATAGATGATTTTGAAGGAAGCAAAAGAACAACTGCGCCATCAATTCAGCGTCGATTTTGGAAAGCTTCCTCAGCTCCATTGCAGTATAGTAGCCAAGATTCATCATTTTTTTCACCATTGAGTCAACGAAATCGTGGTCAGCTATACTGGTATAATCCGTATATCCCAGTCAGAACAAAGGATATATGGCCAAACCAGTCAACATCGTTGCGTGCGGGTAATGAGACTACGGATATCTTGGTTTTGAGATATCAGGCGAAAGAATTTCAAAACAGCATCAATCCAGACTCTCTGTGGGTGGGAATAACGACATCACTATATTCGGGTGATTATGATCAAATTCAAAGTAAGTTTTTTGAAATATGGGTGAAGGGCAATTCTGGAAACTTACAGATAGATCTTGGAAAGATATCAGAAGATATTGATGGCAATGGGCAATTAAATACAGAAGACATACCTGCTGCTGGTCTTACTCTTGGTAATGGCTTTTTAGAGGACGTTGAAGACACAGGGTTAGATGGTTGTTTTGACGAGGCCGAAGATGGTTGGGGCGGTTGTCTTGAAACAGGGACTTACAATGAATATCTTTTAATAGGTGAGACAGTATTAATTAACTCCTCTGACGATATTGATACAAATGATCCGAACGGCGATAACTGGGACTACGAACCAGGAAGTTTAAATTATTCCAAGATAAATGGCACGGAGTCAAATGGAACAGGCTCAAGGATCCAGGAGGGTGGTAAATACCCTGATACTGAAGATTTAGATAGGTCTACCTTTTTGGACAAGACAAATGATTATTTTTCATCAAGTTTTAATTTAAATGATACAACATATTTAGCGGGTACAACAATAAAAGATGGATCACCAACTGGTTGGAAACTGTATCGGGTTCCTTTGTCAGATTTTAAGAAGGTACAAAACATAGAGTGGAATGAAATAAGGTATGTTAGAGTTGGTATAACGGGATTAACCCAGGAGATAAGCACGCTCCAAATAGCTAAAATGGAAATAGTTGGCAATGAGTGGCAGGAGATGGGAATAGTTGGACCTGATACCTCCGAACAACGTCTTTTTACAGGTACAAGGATAGATGATACAGAACCGCAATTTCAAATCGCTGTAATTAACACAGAAGATAATGCCGACTATATACCGCCAAAAGGCGTCAAAGGTGAGTATGATCGTATAAACGAGATTCAAGGTAAAGAGCAATCTTTAGTATTAAAGTTTTCAAACCTTCCAGCGCAGCACACAGGCATTGCCCAAAAGACATTGTACACTCTTAATGATAATCAAAAACGAAGTTTCATGACATATGATTATATGAAAATGTATGTTCATGGTAACAGCGCCTTTATTGGCGCACAGGATACAGATGTAGAGCTTTTTTTAAAATTTGGTCTTGCCAATGACTACTATGAAATCACACAACCTGTTTATGCCGGCTGGGATGAAGATGAAAATAGAAACAGCTTTAATATTGATTTAAACTGGCTTACTCAATTAAAGCAAACAGACACTACGCGAATCAAAAAAATCAACACCAATGATGTGATTGCAGATTCTGCTGGTTTAAGAGAATATTTTTTTATTGATGAAAATGGCCATTTTACAGGAAAAAAAGTAGCTATTTCAGGTAAACCGGCATTAAATCGATTACAATACTTTGCTGTAGGCTTGAAAAATATTGGCAATCAACCCATTGATGGAGAAATATGGCTTGACGAGCTTCGATTAAGTGGTGTTAAAAAAGAGAAAGGCGTTGCGATGCGGGTACAGTCTAGCTTAAAACTATCTGATCTTGGTTCTGCTACAATGGTATATAGTAGACAAGATGCGGATTATCACAGACTCCAAGAGCGTCTTTCAAAATCAAATAATACATCTGAGAATCTGAACCTAACGGGTAGGATTGACCTCCATAGATTTTTGCCTCGATCTCTAGGTATATCCATTCCTGTCAATGCCTCTATGACTCAAAATCAAAGCCGTCCAAAGTTTTATTCAGGGGAGGATATTTTAATTGACCCAAATAACACTCCTGATTCATTAATGATACTTAGTAATACTATATCATTGAATACATCCTTGAAGAAAACTGGTAAGTCAGACAATAAAATTTTTAAATATACAATAGATAATATCTCCCTAAGCTTTAGTGCCTCGCAAGCTAGGTCATCTGATATCACCTATAAACAGAAATGGTCCGAAACGTACAGTGGGAAATTCGGTTACAACTTAATATTTGGTAGGAATAATTATATACGACCTATTGCTTGGGCTAGAGATATTCCTTTGATTGGTCAGCAAGTTAGTAATTTGCAACTTTTTTACACTCCTACCTCCTTCAAAACAGGAATGAATATGAGCGAGAAGCTCACATGGAATGAAACTAGATCTGGAGTAAAAAGCCCAGAAACATACAACTTTGGGTTAAATCGCACGATGAACCTAGATTACAAATTCACTAATACGCTTATGACTAAGTACAGCTGGACAGGTCAAAGTAACTTAAATGAATTCAGAGGTTACATATTCACTGCTATTAAAGAACTGGATCCTGGCCTTGTAACGCAAACTACAGAGAGTATTAATACAACATACAATCCAACAATAATGAAGTGGCTCAAGCCATCATTTACTCATACTGCTAACTTTCGATGGTCTGATGATTTATCTAGGGAGGGTCAAAATATCAGCACTCAATTGAGATTTGGGTCAAATTTTACAATTACTCCAGTCCAGATAATTGAATTTGTTTATAAACCAAAATCAAATGTAAAGAAGGGAGGTAGGTCAAGAACTGCTAGGTCAAGGTCTAGGAATACCAAACAGCCAAGCGCCAAAGAAAATACTGGTTCAAAAACAAAGTTTAACCCACTTATAATAGTTCACGGGATATTTAAAAAAATCAACCCAATTTCAATTAGTTATACTGAAACCCTTAACAGAACTGCAAACCAAGTCATTGGTGATGTGCCAAGCGGTTATAAGTTTGGATGGTTACCAGACCATGGTTTAAATCAGTCCGAAGAAGTTGGTAGTAACTTGGGTTCATGGGACCACAAACAGGATGGTTCGATAAGAAGTGGAATAAAATTGACACGGAACATCAGCTTTAGCACAAACTTCAGCCAGAACTTATCAACAACAAGATCAAGTACAAACCTACAACAATTATCGATGACTCGCGACTTTATTGCTTTTGGTGAATTGTTAAATGAAGGCTTACCTTTTCCTGGCTGGAGTATTAGACTGACAGGTCTTGAGAGGTGGCCATATATAAACAAAATAGCAAAATCAGCGTCGATGGAGCATAGTTTTTCTGGTAAGGAGACAAGGTCATGGCAGTTTGAAGATGGTGTATTAAACCAGATGTTTTTCTTTAATTTTGGTAATTATGCCGAAGAGAATAAAGATTTTGAGCGATCATCACGTATTAATCAGAACTTTTCTCCTCTTATTGGTTTCAATGTGACGCTCGAAAAAAATATATCAATGACTTTTAGGAATAATAGAAGTAAATCTCTGACCGAGAGCCCAACTGGACTAACAATTCAGAATGATAATAGTTTTACCTCGACTGGAACGTATACACATAGAGGGGGTATGAATATACCTGTACCATTTTATGGCACCCTGAACCTTAATAATTCCATAAGTTTTACTATAAATTTTGACCTAAATGAGAGCCGAGAGGAGAGGTCAGGTGATAAAGTCAATCTTGAAATTGGTTCTTTTTCAAAAAGTTGGAAAGGAGGACTAAGGATGTCTTACCAGTTTTCCACAAAAGTTAGTGGAGGTTTAAGGTACGAGTACCGTGAAAGCGACACGAGAACAACTGGAAGAAAAATAGATAGAGACTTTGGTTTTGATGTAAACTTAGCAATATCAGGATAGTGTAATGAGAAAATTAGTCAATTTAACAGTTTTTTTAGCAATGTGTTGTGGATCTGGAGGTCCTGGCTTTGACGAGGACAATGCATTTCAATATTTACTAAAACAGTGTGAATTTGGCCCTAGAAATCCCAGCTCCGAAGGGTATTACAAATGTCTAAGCTTCATGATCGATGAACTGGATAAAACTGCTGAAGATATAATTGTTCAGGAATTTACCTATCAGGAGAAAAAACATCGTACAAGGCATAACCTTCAGAACGTGATAGCACGGTTTAATGTAGACTCGGAGTTTCAAACGGTAATATCTTGCCACTGGGACACAAGGCCTTGGGCTGACGCAGAGGAGGATAGGAAAGACCGTAACACCCCAATTATTGGCGCAAATGATGGGGCTTCTGGCGTTGCAGTTTTATTGGAATTAGCAAGAATAATGGGTGAAACGCCACCCCCAATAGGCGTTAATCTTGTGTTTTTTGACGGTGAAGATATGGGGATACCTGGTGAAAATGAAACATACTGTCAAGGTTCAAGATTCTTTGCAAAAAATCTGCCTATACCAAAGCCTAATGAAGCAATAAATCTTGATATGGTAGCAGATAAGCAGTTGCATCTGCCAGTGGAAAAATACTCATTAGAATTTCATCCTAAGCTTGTACGATATCTATGGAAGCGTGCAGATGAGATGGGACTTGATGCTTTTGATATTACACCACAGCATGCAATTTATGACGATCACGTCCCTCTGTACCAGATCGCGGGGATACCTTCTATTGATTTAATTGATTTTAAGTATCCAAATCCATATGCAAACTTCTGGCATACTCTAGATGATCTACCTGAAAATTGCAGCGCTGAAAGCTTGGGACAAGTTGGAAGGCTTATGGTTGATTATATCTACAACAGGGAAAATCAAAATTGGTAATATAATTTTGACACACATCAAATTAATTAAGATCATATATTTTATTTTATGTTTATTGCTATTGAACATATCATGCTCTGAGTCCAAAAACGAAACAGAGGTAATTATTCTTCAGAATCCCAGCTTTACTTTTCATCAAAATACCAATAAGCTTTACTTTTCTGTGAATGCTCTCGCAGGATATGGCGGTAACGAACTCGATAGTGTTACTGTTAATTGGTTTAGCGTGACTGCAGAGAATATACCCGATGTAATTCTACTTAACGATGACGGCCTGAAAGGTGATATAATAAGTAATGATCAAGTGTACAGTCGTAAAATTACGAATGACGTCCAAAATCTCATAAACCCATTAATTAAGGATACTGGCACAGTCTTTATGGAATATCATGCCTTTTATGGATCTGAAAAAATATCCTTAATTGATTCATTATTAATTGGAAATATAATCCCCGTAATTGATTCAGTCGCTGCGCCTGATACTATTACCCGCCCTTCAGATGCCACGGTAAGTTTGCACTTAATAAAAGCTAGAGCTAACGATGCAGATGGCTTGGAGACTTTGAAATGGGTTGGTTTCACCTCATTTCATGTTCAGGGTGACTCTCTCATGAATAACGGTAATTTTATTTATCTCTATGATGATGGTAGTGATACGATAAGGTACTTACCGAATATTACCAGCGGCGATTCGATCAAGGGTGATGGAGTTTTTTCATTTCGAATACCTGTTTATGGTACTGGTTTTAGTGATCCAAGTTTTCAAACGAAAGCAGGAACATTCAACTGGAGATTCATTTGTCAGGATGAAGAAAATGAATATAGTAGAGTGGTAGAGCATGAGATTGTTATTGAATAAGATATATATTGCAATCGCTCTTCTAGCATGCTATTCGCATGCTCAAACAGGTTCACCTGAGAGATTTTTGTTAAGGTCCTCTCCGGCAGACACTTTTTTATCACAAGGGCTTACGAGCAATGTC
>CAJWHU010000021.1 GCA_913041325.1 uncultured Fidelibacterota bacterium
GATGTACTCGTATGTGGGCATAAGAAATTGTTGATTCAGTCTTAGATTAAATTTAAAAAAAATTATTTTGAAAATTTAGCAAATAATGCTTCACTAACACATTTTGGAACAAATGCTGAAATATCTCCACCATTTTTTGAAACATCTTTGACTACGGAGGAATTGAGGTGAATATATTTTTCGTCTGGCATCATAAATAATGATGTTATTTTTTCATTGAGATGAAAATTCATCATTGCCATTTGAAATTCGAACTCAAAATCACTAACATGTCTAAGACCCCTGATTATTGCTTTAGCACCTGTTTGCTTTGCATGATCCACAACGAGACCTTTAAACTCAGCTACTTTTACATTGCTAATACTGTGTATTGAGTCTTGAATTAATTTTACCCTCTCGTCTATCGAAAAGAGTGGGTCTTTTTCGGAGTTTACAGCCACAACGAATTCAAGCTCGTCAAATAATATTGCAGCCCTCTTAGCAATATCTATGTGCCCATTGTGAATGGGATCAAATGTACCTGGGTAAATTATTTTTGTCATGATTTAGTCCAAAAAAGTACACTAGTATCTCCAAAATTCTTTTTCGCTGCTCCAAGTATAGCTTCCTGGCTTTTCTCGCACTCTAAAATGAATTTGCCATTTTTATTTAGATGCTCAAGTGATTTTTTTGCTAATAACAGAAGATCGTATTTAGAATACGGTGGATCAGCAAAAATCAGGTCATATTTAAATGTCTTTCCTAGAAATAGATATGCATCAGCTTTGTAGAAACGATATTCTGGCCCACTAAGTATTTCAGAATTAATTTTGAGATATCTTAAAGTTTTAACATTACTATCAACAAAAGTTATTGATCTTGCTCCCCTGCTTGCGCATTCAAACCCAAATATTCCTGAACCAGCGAATAAATCAAGCACGTCTGGATAGTGAAAAGGTTGAAGTGAATCAAAAATACTTTTCCTCACTCTAGATAAAGTTGGCCTATACCCTAATTTTGAGCTGGTCTTTATATTCCTCCCACCAAACATACCTCCCAGTATCTTCATTCAATCTTCTAATATTGAAACATAAAACCCTGCCCGAGGATTTGGCTTATCTGATTTGTTAAACAAAACAAACTTTCTTAATAAAATCGTGTCATTGATATTTGATATTATCGCACTAGCCTGAAGTATATCCGCCTTTCCCCTGACCCATATGAGGAGCGGACCATAAATCTGATTTTTTGTAAAAACTTGCTCAAAATATTTGAGAGAATAATCGGTTAAGGTTGTATCCAGTTGAACCATTAAATCTAGCTTTGACAGCTCCCCAGGCTCGGATATTTTATCAAGTAACGGCAAATCAAAACTATAATACCATAAAAATATAGTGCTATCTCTCCCAGTTGCCTCAACTGAAAACGAAGAAGGCTCTATTCCAAGTATATTTTCAATATTCGGGTTTACTCCGCTGAGATATTCTAGACTTAAAAATGATTGAGTGATCGTCAAGGCATTATATCTATTTAGGTCAGTTTGTGTTAGTAGATTTGTTATGGATGAAGAGATAGCTCTTGATTGGTTAATCAATTCCATTGGTGGTAATTTTGAGGAAATTTCAGTCTTAGTTGAATCATGAGCTCCCGGTCTTGATATCAAGAACTCTCTTTTCGAACTAAAAAGTGAATTATTCAGCCTGTCTTGTAGTTTGAGATAATTAAAGCCTATAAAGCCTCCAACAATTAAAAGTAAGGCAAAAGCAAAACCAAAGTTTGATGATGGTTTAGGCTCACCCTCTGGTATTTCATTATCCAAATTTATTTCATCTTCTTCAATAATGGCCTCTGAAGGGTCATTAACTAACTCTGTATCACTGGATGCAACCTTGCTTTCATTAAATGACCCATCCGCGTTATCTTGAATAACCTCCGTAAAGAAAAAATCAATTATACCGGGTTCATGAAAAAAATTCATTGAAAAATCTATTGCGTTACTCTTAACCATTTGCGTCAAAATATTTGTCTCGTAATAGGGAAGTTTTTCCTTTTTTTCTCCACTATATTTAATTCCATCTAGGGGCATACTTGGCCTGAAATCAGACGTCTCCCATGCGCTCTTTGCCTGCCTCCCAAGTTTTTGTGGACAATAAACCGGTATATCATCTAATTCTGATTTTTCAAGACCAAGAGCTGCCAGAGTAATCTCTTTCGATGGGTCAGTTGTTGACACCACATTTGGAATACCGCCTGAAAAAGTGACTACTCCCATACCAAAAAGATTATTTTGTACTTTATAAAATTTATATTTATTGCCTTCTCTGTGAACCATTGCAGATTCAGACATACCGCTCCCATCTAGATACAATGAGCTGACAGGTCCCATCCATTTCGGGCTCCCCCCCATTTCCGATATAGTTAGTTTTAATGTTCTAACCATTGCACGAGGAATTTTACAAATATGTATATTCTCCTCTGCAGGAAAATAAACCTGCCCAAATGTGTAAAAATTCTGAGCGAGTGAATTGTTTTTTTGGGCATTGATCCAGTTTATATAATCAATGTGGTCGTTTCTTGATAAATCTTTCTCAATTGGCATAATCGAATGATGAACAAAAATATCTGGTAACCCGACAACTATATCGTTGCCTGCAAATGGATTAATTTCCCTAGCCTGTCTAAGAGCTGAGGCTAAGATAGAGTTCAGTTCTGACTCATCGTGTAAAATTGAGTTTATTGAATCAGTGTATTGAATCTCCTCTAGACCATTTAAAAAAGGAATGCCGTCTTCAAAGTTCCAGCGGGCTGTTAGAAGAAAAGTATCAGATACTACGAGACCAACCATTGAATCAGGCCTAATCTAGTCCCAACTTTTTCTGCCGCTTCTAATTGTCCCATGGTTGCTTGCTTTGAAAGAGAATAATAGATAATGACGTACTACAATGGGGTCTTCAATTGGACTAGTCACTGTAAGTTCAGTACCATCCTCACTAATTTCCATAACGTATTCAGCTTTTGTGTACGGACAATAGTAATTTGAGGAGTCTGGAATATAAGTTTTATAGTACTCAACGGCTTCTATGCGCTCCATAGGCTCTTCTTTGACTATTCCTAAGAATTGTTCAGATTTTTCGTAGTTCCAAAGATCTTTTTTCCTTATAAAACTTGTATCGTTCCTTCCCAAATCTTCTGAATACATGGCTATTTGCAGGGTTGTATCATTGACGGTATCTTTTCTAAAACTTTTTATCCCAAAAGTGGTATCATAATCAAATCCGAACGATTCATCAACGTCAACAAAGAATTCCTTACCGTATAGATCTAGCACTTGCTCTCCAATAAAAAGCGAATCGGCAAGTGCAGAATCTCTGATGGCATTTACGACGGTGAGAGCCTCGAAAAAATTAGGGTTGTATTCTCCTGTAAGTCTAGAGTAAAAGGATTCAACATCATACAGATTTTGCATGCGGTACCTACTCTCATTCTGATAATATTGCTCATCTTCCCAGATGGCTACAGGAAGGTAGATAACAACAACAAGGAAGACCATTGCCAGAATTATTACTACTTCGAGTAAGTCTGTCTTATTTTGTTGATTTAGGCTCATTTAATACCATTATGTTACTATGCGATAATTTATTTAGACAATATCTAATATTAATTTTTAGATTAAACCAAAATATGTAATCAGATTTCAGGACAGGTTTAATGTCCTAGATTAAAGCTTAAACATAGGCCAATATTAATGATTTATTGATCTAGTGAATACTGATTTTGTGTGATAAAAATTATTACAGGTCTATTTTTGAAAATGGCTCATTAATTGGCAACAAATTTTCTTTTAAGATTTCAATGGCCTTTTTAGCATTCCTAGACAATTTTTTTGGGGTGTCAATCTGAATTTTTACCAGCTGATCCCCTCTAGATTTTGATCGAAGCCTGGGAAAGCCTTTTCCTCTCATTCTAAGCACTTTACCAGATTGTATCCCCCCTGGAATTTTCAGACCAACGCTCTTGCCATCTACGGTTGGTATTTCAACTTTGCCTCCTTGCACAGCAATAGGATATGATATTTTCAACTCGAGAAGAACATGTTCGCTATCGCGGATAAAAAACTTATGATCAAGTTCCTCAAATACAACAATAAGGTCGCCCGGATTGCCAGATATGTCTTCATTACCCTGTCCATTGAGAGTCATATAGTTGCCTTCTTCTACTCCGGCAGGAACTTTAACCCTTATAGTTTCTTCTTTTTTTATCATGCCATCAGGCCCCGAACCGGGTGGCCTGTTTCCAATTCTTTTGCCTGAGCCCTCACAATGGGGGCATACTGATGCTGACCTCATTTGGCCAAGGATTGTGTTTTGTACTGTGGTGACCTGACCTTGACCGTTACATGTTGGGCAGGTTATTAACTCGGCACCATCGGCAACAACGGATCGTTTTATTTTTATTTTTTTTTCTACACCTTTTGCAATCTCATCGTATGAAATTTTTAACTTAATTCTTATGTCCTTTCCACGACCTCGCGTTCTTCCACCGCTACCGCCAAAAATACCCTCGAAAGGACTCCCGCCAAAGATATCACCAAATTGGGAGAATATATCATCCATGCTCATGTGCACACCACCCCCAAATCCTCCTCCAGCACCAGAATTACTGCCCATACCAACACCAGCATGACCAAATTGGTCATATCTGGAGCGCTTTTGATTATCGCTTAGCACAGAGTAGGCTTCTGCCGCTTCTTTAAATATTTTTTCGGCCTCCTTATTATCTGGGTTTTTATCTGGATGATATTTCAATGCAATTTTACGGTAGGACTTTTTTATCTCATCCTGGCTAGCCTGCCTGTCAACACCAAGTATGTCATATAAATCTTTCACTTTTTGTTAACAATTACTTTTGCGTGCCTAATAACTTTATCGCGGTAGGTATATCCTTTTTCAAATACACTTAATATAATGCCATCATCAAACTTTTTATCTTTCTGTGTTAACATGGCATCGTGAATTTCAGGATCCATTTTTTCACCTTCTTCGCCAAATTGTTTAATTTCCATTGCGTCAAGGAATTTATCGATTTTCGTCTGCACCAACTTAATACCATCAATAAGCGATTCTTTGGACGAATCAGACGAACTAATAGCTCGTTCAAAATCATCAATAATAGGAAGAAGTCCTTGTACGATGCTCTCGCCACCATAATGAAGCAATTTTGATATTTCCTCAGATTTTCTCCTTCTGTAATTTTCGTATTCAGCTTTTAAACGTAAATGCTTATCTTTCAGTTCGTCAAGCTGAAGCTTAAGAGCTTTTTCGTTATTTTGTTTTGGCTTTTTGGCTCCTGATTTTTTTTTGATTTTAGAAACTTTTTTCACTGGAGTTTTTTCTTTTACTGGTGACACTTTATATCCTTCATGTTTTTTTGTTTAGGTTATTGACCATCTAAATTATAATCACTATAATTGTTAGACAAAGAGTGGAACGCAATTATTTTAAAAAAGTTGACGCTGCCCTATGGCTTCCAATAACAGAAATTAGTGTCACGATCACAAGCGCCCAGATCATCATGACAATGTCTACGTGGAACTTTAAATATATTGAGCTATAATTAGTAATAATGTAATTTAGAGTTTCCATTGTTAAAAACAATGCTGGAAACACCAAGATAACTGATATAGAACCTATGAATATACCCTCAATGACAAAAGGAATCTTGATGAACGTGTTGGACGCACCAATCAATTGAAGAGTATTTATTAAATCTTTT
Source organism: uncultured Fidelibacterota bacterium (assembly GCA_913041325.1). The sequence goes on from CAJWHU010000021.1 coordinate 5,752, forward strand.
CTTGAAACAACAGACAGCTTAATGGTGTTGTAAATTACCAATGCAGTAATGCAAAATGTAAAGATAGCAAGGTAAGGTATAATTTCTACTCCTCGTCGATAATTTTTCTCAATTTTATTAATTAAGTTACCCTGATATCTGATTTCACTGACTTTTGGAATAGATCTAATCTCTTGGATAATTGGCTCGATTTTTATGGGATCACGTCGACCTCTCTCAATATTTACAACCGCGCTAACAGGAAGCGGATTATAACCTAGTAGCTCAATTATATCCTCACCAAATTGGTCCTTGAAAATTCTAATGGCGTCTTCCTTTTCAATAATTGTTGCGGTGCGTACACCTTCTATGCTTTTAATTTTGTGTATATGAGCGACAGCCTCTTCGTTGGATACTGTCTGATTAAAGAAGACTTCTATTTTATACTTTGAGCGCAGATAATGAAGAAGTTTATGAGTGTTGTTTCCAAAAGTTGCTAGAATTAAAACTATATACACTACAATGAAAAGAGAGAAAATTGAGGTTAAGGTAGTCATCTTATGACGCCAAATATTTTTAAACCCCTCGAGCAGTAGGTATTTTAACTTCTCCATTACCGAACTCTCAGTATACCGTTTTTAAGCTCATAAATAGGCCTTCCTCTGCCTTTTATCAAATTATAATTATGAGAAGCCATTAAGATTGTTGTGCCTGTCTCATGAATTGTCTCCAAGAGTCGAACCAGTTCAAAGGATGCTACGGGATCTAAATTACCAGTGGGCTCATCCGCTAAAATAATTTCAGGCTCCTTAATAATGGCTCTTGCCAGGCTTGCTCGTTGTTGCTCACCGCCCGATATTTCATTTGGCAAGTGTTCTTCTTTTCCATCAAGTCCCACCATTTCCATTGCATCTTCCACCCTAGATCGAATGTCATTACCCGAGTACCCTAAAACTCTAAGCGGCAGGGATATGTTTTCAAATAAATTTCTATCCTGAAGAAGTTTAAAATCTTGGAATACCATTCCTATCTTTTTACGCGCCTCTGATATTTTCCAAGCTGATATGCCATCAGATGAATATCCATTTACAGACACTCTTCCGCTGTCTGGTATTAAATCAAAATATATCAGCCTCATCAGTGTAGTTTTACCGGACCCGGTTGGACCTATTAAAAACGTGAAATCGGAATCATCTATTGTCATATTAAGGCCATTGACACCCTGACCTTTATCATATGCATATGAAACATTTTGAAATTCTATCATTGAGTGAAGTACTATTATTTAACGTATGAAAATAATGAAAATACCGAACTTAATGGACAATTTTGTTAACTATTGAAGATAAAATTGTTTTTAAGTAAAGCAAATAAAATTTAGTATATTTTAAGACTACAAACTTTTTAAATAAACAATTCTTATTTTACAAATGAATTATGATATAATCATTGACTGCATATTGGTTGTCCTTTCCATAATTATGCTATGGAAAGGAGCTGATTGGCTAGTAGAGTCTGCTGCTGAGATTGCCCACACCTTTAAAGTCTCCGATCTAATCATTGGGCTAACTGTTGTTGCATTTGGTACTTCTGCTCCTGAATTTGCGGTTACAATTAGTGCAGCTGCGACCAATCAAACGGATATATCTATCGGAAATGTGATAGGCTCAAATATTTTTAACCTAGGATTTATTTTAGGTGGCACAGCGCTTATACGTCCAATAGCCACTTCCAAAAGAATGTTTGAGCGAGACGGATTGTTCTTGCTCATTTCCACAGCGCTGATTTTCCTCCTTTTCTTTGGCCTCGATGGCTGGACTCCAGACGATAATTATAGTCAATACGAGGGTTTTCTACTTTTTTCCCTTCTAATCGGATATGTCGTATTCCTTTTTGTAAAAAAAGATCCCCCAGAGGAAGTTCACCCAAGTGCTGCTACATATGTATCATATATATTATTTTTTGTTGGACTAATCGCGATTGTTGCTGGCGGTCATTTGATGGTTAAACACGCATCTAATGTAGCCAGATCGATTGGAGTTTCCGATTGGGTTATAGCTGTAACTATTGTTGCAGCTGGTACCTCAGCCCCTGAGTTTGCCACCTCATTAACAGCGGCAATTAAGGGTCGTCATGGAATCGCAGTGGGTAACCTCATAGGAAGTGATCTATTCAACCTACTTGGAGTTCTTGGCCTTGCCGGCATGATTAACCCATCAGATATTTCTGAAGATATTTTTGGTAGTGTATTCTTATTGGTTCTAATGGTTGGACTGACATTGCTTATGATCAGAACAAAATGGAAAATAGGACGCGTTGAAGGAGCAATACTAGTTTCGATTAATTTGATACGATGGTACGCAGATTTTGCAAACTAGACATATAAATTTTCCCTGTTAATATATTCCCAAACTGGCAATGTTACCATGTAGCGAATTGTTTTATGCTCTTTCCATCTTTTTCTAATGATTGAAGATGAAATTTCAAACCTTGGTACGTTCGCGAACTGTACTCTTTGTAAAATCCACGAAGGAATATCACTGGGTCGAAATCCGGGTCTTATAGCTACTACTACTTTGCAATTTTTAAGTATACCTTTTGGATTTTTCCAGTTTGGGAAATCCATTAAACTATCACTTCCGATCAAAAAAAATAATTCATCTTCAGATTTCATGATATGTTCTCTGTAGTGAGTGATTGTATCCATTGTGTAAGAGATTCCACCTCGATTAATCTCGATATCTGATAATTCAAAGTTAGGATTATCTTTTATAGCTAGCTCAAGCATTTTGATTCGCTTCTTTTTATCAGTCACGACTTTTTTTTGCAACTGCTTGTTAGCTGGAACAAACAGGATGGTATCAAAGTTCTCAGCCTCACAAACGGTTTGAGCAATGAGGAGGTGCCCTATGTGCGGAGGGTCGAAGGTACCACCAAAAAGGCATACTCTCAATTTTCTACCTTATCTAGCTTTTTCTTTATTTTGTCAATTTTTATTTTAGCATCTTCAAATAGTCCATTATTGGTAAGAGTTTCCTTGTGCTTATTTAACATAAGCTCTGCACTATCAAGATCTTTATTTTTTGCTAGGGCTATGATCATACCTTGGCGGGCGTCATCTATGATTTTTGTGTCATAATATTTGTCTATAACATCCTGGAAAGTAATTATTGCTGAATCGTATTCCTCAAGTTTTATATACAATATACCGGTCTCGTATAATTTCACTCCAAGCTTTTCTCTTAATTTTTCAATTGATACAAGTACATCACCTTTTAGGGTTGTATTAGGAAAGTCTTCTAAAAACTCCTGATACCTTTCTAAAGCCTTTTCCGTATATTCTTGGTCATGGTAATATTTTGGAGATTCAATTCTATAAGCTTCGCATATTTGAAAACGTGCTTTTTCAACAAATGGGCTATAACTCATCCTGCGAGTTAATTTTTCATACTCTGCTATTGCAAGTATGTATTCTTTGTTCAAAAAATATGATTCACCAAGATAATATTGAGCATCATCTCCTACATCGGTACCTGCACCCCGCATGACCGCGTATTGGAAATCAGATTGGGCCTTCAGGTATTTGCCATTTTCTAGATTTTTCATACCAGCTTCAAACCTGACTTGAGCACTAGAATTATCACTGAGATTAGAGCCAGCACAGCCTAGACTGAATAAAATTAAAGCACAAAGCGGTGGTAGTATTTTTAACGACATCAGAAAAACACCGAAAATTTAACACCACCAACACCAATCGAATTTCTGGGATTGTAGGTTAAACTGAAGTTTGTATCTACACGGGCATTATCTTCGTTTTGCTTTGCATTTTTCCTTTGGTTAGACCAGACCGTTTCAATACCGCTTATCACGTGGTTGAACATCAATGCTGTTATACTATACTTAGCAGCAGTAAGCAGCCTGTTTGAGTTATATCTTTGGTTAATATAATTATTTTTCATCGGGGTTTTTATAACTATCTCGATGCTATCACCAACATCTTTTTCTTCCCAATACCATTCTAGCCTTGCATCACTCCAGCCACCTACAAACTGATCATATTTCCCAATGTTTTCATAAAAGTGTCTGTCGCGAACTACTGTTACATCAGCACGATTTACAGGATCTAAGACCCAACCAAGGTTATTTTCCAAACTATCTGAGGATACCTTCGAAAGATTTAATTCATTTGCAAGATTACCTGATATCATCAACTGGAGATCATGAGTGCCTCTTAGTGATTGCAGTGAAGAAAATGAGCTCCATAGCCTATCGCCCGAGGAGCTCAGACCAGGAGAATCATATCGATTATTCACCCAATTATCTAGAGACCAGTTATCATCAGCATATGCTTGGTAATTTTGTCTCTCTATTTCTGCATTTTTTATAAAGTGATTCCAGGATACAATGCTCCCAATCTCGATGCTCATAAACCCAAGTATCTTCCACAAAGGTGATTTGGTGTAGTATTGTCCTGCTCCCGGAATGATTAAAGACATGATCAATGGTTTTCCGGGATATTGTATGACCTCTTTCTTTATAGAATCAATTACTTCTGTCGTATCGGTCTCTACCGATAGACTTTGTGAGAAGCTTAATGCCCCTGCTAAAAAGTACAAACTAAAAGTCAAATAATATTTTGACATATCCCCTGCCCTTTTCACCATACATAATCTTATATGGCTCATCTTGATCATTATTAATCGATACTTGAAACTTGCTCATTGGTTGATGATATTCCAGCTCAATAGCAGTTGGGAAATTATAAAAAGAAAAGCCATTCAACCTAAACTGAATTCCAAATGATTTTTTTATTGATAACTTTTCGGTCCATGCATCTCCAAACTGAATAATGCCTCCCAATGTTGCATTCTGGAAAATCAACCACATCGTCTTGTAGTGCTTATTACTGAATATTGGTGACCTGAGTGTAACATCAAACATAGCACTTTTTGAACCATGGATTGCATAATAAGGATAACCCCTGATGCCAGGCATACCACCCAAATAAAAATGGAAAAAAGAATCAGCATTATTATTACTCATCCATCCTAGCTGTGACCTGAGTGACAAGTTAAGAGATTTCATCTTTGGTATTTCTAGGTGATAGGAACCGTCAGCACTCAATCTGATTAAGTTATTAGCGCCGAAGCTTTCAAGCAACGTACCGGAGTCAGAAAAATCTAAACTGTCAATGAAATCATTTTGCTCAATATCCATCGTTAAATCTAGAACGTATCCAGCCGATGGATTAATTGTTTTATCATTTGTCTTTTTTCTCTTATCAAACTTCAGGTGGCTGTTAATAGACCAACCACGAAAGTAATCATATGCAGCGCCAGGGTATAAGACTTCATCATTAGTATAAATTTCTTCTTGTATAAAGGCTCTATACCATTGCCTAGATACTGCTGTTTCAAATTTTGAACCATAAATTGGTATTTTAAAACCAGACCGAAATTGGACAAGCCTGAACTTTATATTATCTTTAATTTGATAAACACCATTATAAAGTGTATTGTCGCTCTTATTTCTTGTTAGAAAATAGGATTCGAAAAATAAGGTGGGTTTAAACCTTCTAAAATCAAAAATAAAAAATAGATCGAGATCATTGAGTTTATTTATTGCCCCCCCTCCGAAAAGAGAAAGACGATTTATTATTTCATCAGAGGAGAAGTAGAAACCAGGCTTAATTGTCCCATAATCTATCATCAATCTCGGCATTATGAACATGTTTGGAAATTGATCCTCATAGGGCTTAGCTTCACCACTATATAATTCCTTAATTGGCTTTTTGAGCTCTCTATTATTTAGGTAATAGTCCGGCTCATATCCCACAAGATCTTCATCAACATAAAATATTTCATCTAGTATACTAATATTATAGGATCCATTTTGATATAGTGAAAAAAGAATCTTCCCATTTTTTGAGACATCTGGCATGAATGCACCACCAAGAACATTAGTAACATAGCCAGCTGTAGAATCTAAAGTGTTTAATACATATAAATTGTATATACCGCTCTTATCCGTGCTATAGATTTTATATTTAGAATTGTGAGAAGAAAAATTTCTCTCATCATAAAACTTATTTCCAGCAAAAACATCAATCTCATTAGAGCGTAAATCAAAAGAGTAAATGTCCCTGAAATGATTTTCTGTCAAGTCAAAATACAATTTGTTTGAAAAACTATCATAGTACAGATAACTTATCATTGGCCTATCTGTGAAATTGGTGAGCCTGCTTGTAGTACTAGTTTTTAAATCAAGTAAATAAAGATCTTGGCCACCATCGTATGTAGATAAATACGCAATAGCACTATCTTTTTCAATGAATACAGGACTGAATGCTCTTTCATCTATGGTTAATCTTTCTTCTTCATCTTTATCAAAGTCATAAGAATAAATGTCATAGAATCGTGAACCGTTCCGGTTTGGGAATTTTGCTTTTTTCGAATAATAAACTTTATCACCGGAGGGATGCCAAGTCGGCGCTGAAATAACCCCACTTTTTATCTTTGTATGTTTCCCTGAATCAAAGCTGTGATAGAACAAATCGGTTTGACCAAAAAAATCATTCTCTTTATTCGAAAGATAAACATAACCATTTTCTTTCGGGTGCCATTTAGGAAATAGATTTGTTGTTCCTTTGGCTTGTAGTACTTTACCTTTAATTGGTAATACTTTAAGTGGCTCCGTGATGCTATTATATCTTGCCTCCAAGGATGACTTAAAATCTAGATAAACCTCGTCGCCGCTTATCCCAAGAACATTTACAAATGCTTTATTAATAGAAAAGTTATGTGGTTTTGATAATTCATCAATTATTTGACTTATTACATCGGAACCGAATTCATTGGTCAAATATGTGGCAAGTGCATACCCTGCGTTGTACGTGGACTCATTACCAATTCCTTTTTTACCAAATGTATTCATTTCAGTAAAACTGAGCATGTTATTATTTATCACTCTGTCTCTAAGCACCATATCTCTGTGACTATCCCACATGTCATAGTCGGCAGCGTCATACATGTACTGAGCTATGCCCTCTGCGAACCAAGGAGGGATACATGTACCAGGAAAGGGGTAACTAATTATTGAGTTGGGGTATCCGTATAAAACATCAGGCCTATTTTCTTTTTCATAGTTCATTATTTGCAGGTAACCACCCGGTATCCTGGTTCCCATTTTCATTGATTTTTGAAGAGAGATTATGTGAGCAAATTCATGGGTTATAACATTCTGTAACCATCTATGGCTTCCTCGCAACTCAAAATCAAGAGGTGAAGCCCATATGACTATTTTATTATCGTAATAGTATGCTGCACCATTGGAGTAGTCATCCGGATCGAGAAGTACAAGATGAGTCTTCTCTTCAGGCTTAAAGCTATAGAAATCGGTGATAGGATGATAAATAGCCTCAGCCACAGTTGCTGATTCTCTTGCTGTGTTTTCGGTTTCTTCATGATAATGCACTTTGAAGTGAGCTGTTTCAAAGGTGAACCAATCAAACTCTGGATGATTATAGTCTACTTGCCCATTCATGAAAGCGTTTAGAATTAAAAAGTAGAATGAAATTTTTCTCATTACTTTATAACTGCTACTTTTAATAGATCGCTCTCAGTTTTGTTGTCGTCGCTAGCGGAAACATTAATAAAATAAACACCAGACTCAAGACTACTAACGTCCCAGACCCATTCGGAAATTTGTTCTCCATCATAATCATGAATTTTTTCAAACTTCGCAACAAAATAACCTGCAAGGTCAAAGACTCTTGCGCTTGATAGTTTTGCACTACTTGTCTCAATTCTAATTGTGCCAGTTTTTTGCTTTATTGGATTTGGATAACAATAACTCCTGGTTATCATACCCATATTTTTATTTTCATATGAATATTCTGTAGAGACAGTTCTAGTGTTACCAAAATCTCCATTGTACGTGTTCCAGGCATTGCCCCCATTACTTGAGTGCTCATCGAACTGATATATGTTGGTAGAGGTATAAATAGCATTTTTAGACTCATACTCCCCTAGCGATAATAGTTGGCCCCTATGGTTAGTTATTTCATATTGGCTGTGACCATCGTACTTAATGATGTGAAGTATTGAGTTATCCGCGGACATTGCCACAATCTCTGGATGCTCAGAACCGATTAAATTTTGAGCTAAAACCGGTGGTTTTAGCTGAAGATCAAGTGGAAACCCACTCAGTAAGATTAAATCCTGGTTAAACAGATATAAAACTCCATTTGTGTCCAAAGCAATTACATCAACAATGGAATTTAAGTTAGCGTCAACACCCGCAATATACTGAAAGGCTTTTGATTCCCAAGCTCTAAGCGGCGAAGTAAATCTGTCAATCAAAATGCCATTATGACCGATATCAATACCATAACTGTAATCGTCGGTGAATAGCCGAGATGTGTGAGCATCCCATTCAAACTGATTTTTCCAAACTAATGATGTATCATTAATACCAGCAACAGCATAAAAAAGAGAGTCCCTCCATTCTTGGCTTTCCACAACTATATTCCCTTCGCCAAGAGTGAACCTATACGTCGTGTGGAGGGTGCTATCTAAACTGTGCTCAATTACATTAATCAAGGTATAATTATCCAACTCAGTAAATAAAAAACTGATATCATGCTGCGTTACTTCATGAAAAAAAATATTATCTAAATCGTCTCCATTTATGAAATAAAATCCAATCGTATCCTTCCCGGCCAGAAGATCATTAAAACCGTCCCTGTCTAGATCATATTGGAGGATAAAATTAAAATTTGAATCAGGATATTCCACACCTCCAAAGGTATGGGACACATTAAAAGACATGGTATCCGGGGAGCCACCAATATCGCTAATCTTAATAAAAGTCGAGGAGCCATCATTGGCTGAGGTGTTAGGGTATGTATTTGGACCAAATTCAGGTTTTTGATCGGTCATAATAGTGTTAGGCAAATAGTACTGAGAATTTCCCTGAAACCACATATCGCCAAAATAGCCAACGGATGGATCGTTAAACAAAAAAATTGATGAGAAACCTATATCCTGTGCCCCATCAGCTTCTTCAAGGTCTACCCCCATTAATTGAATATTATTATTAAATCCAAAGTTACCTCCGTAGGAATCAATAACCTCTTCATCAATATGCCATATCAATAGCCCTGATGCTGGCAAACCAATATCATAGTTTGGTAATGAGGTAATAACACCATTTGTATCTTTAACAATGCCAGCCGAATCTTGGAGAACGTTCATGTAGGATGGCGCAGATATTACGGATGAGTTTTGATACATCATGTATCTAATCGAATCTATGCTCATTCCATTTTTAACAGTATTATTTCGATTTTCAATTAAAAAATATTCATTATGTCGAATATTCACTTTTATGATGTTACCCTCACCTCTTGCAGGTAGACGCACAACATCACCGTATTGTACTTCAGTAGGAGTTTCCCATCCTGCAAAAACTCTAGACCAAGCGTCTGGTGGTGATGGTACCACTCCTCTACCATTATTTGATCCCTGGTCCATCAGACCAAAAATACCTATTCTACTTTCGCCACTTTCAATATTCCATAGAGGAGGAAGACCAACAGCATAACCTAAAAGAAGTGCAAAAGTACCAGTTAAACCATATTGATAATCACATGGATCGGATGCATCTCCGAACATTGATTTAGAGATCTCAAATAAAAGATGGTTCTGTGTTTCAGGCAGAATTAGACCTTTTTCAATACTATGCCCATTGAGAATTATACTTGGCACACCCAAGTATTTTTGGATCATTTGACTATCTACATAAGTGGAGGGTAGGTCTTCAGGAGTTGGATCGAGAAATGGAAGTGAAAAATCTTGCCCTATTCCTGCATGAAATACAACTACGAGGTCATAGTTTTCATAGTTTATCTGCTCTCTCTGATT
>CAJWHU010000022.1 GCA_913041325.1 uncultured Fidelibacterota bacterium
TTTTTCTTTTTTTATGGATTTTAATTGCGATTTCAGAAAACTTTTTTTCCATCTTAATTATTTGATCAGCAAGTGATTCTGCCAGTTGATCGCTGTTGCTTAGCTCCTTGATTTCATTTTCAATTTTACCTCGTTTTTCTAAAACAGATTCTATAGACCCGCCATGTTTTCTTTTTATTGATTCTAAGAGACTCATACGATCTTCAAGAATGCCAAACTCCTCTTGGTCAAATGTAGCATCATGGAGTTGTGCATTAATATTGGAATTAACTTCCTCCAGTTCAAGTAATATTCCATTAATCGAGTTTTTAATTTTAGAAATTTCTGGATCAAATTTCTCTGTTGATGCAAATTTTTGATAAATTAAATTAAGTTTATTGATTAAGCTTTGATCGCTTTCTGATATTTCATTACTCGCGCTTTTATATGTCTGAATAATATCTTTAAAATTATTCATACGAATGTAACGTTTTTTAATATCGTGGTCCTCTTCTAACTTTGGATTTACATTATCAATTTCATCAAGCTGGAATTTTAACAGATCCATCCGCTCCGTTTTAATCCTCTCATTTTTTTTTATTTGCTCGAGCATTAGTTTAGAATTTGATATTTCCAAAAATAATTTTTCTAATTCTCGGACCATGCTTTGATGACCGCAATACCGGTCTAGGTATTCGATATGGGTAGATTTGTCAAGAATGAATTGTTGATCATGTTGACCGTGAAAATCCACTCTAGCCTTGTTCTCCCTTTTCAAATCAGTCAGTGATATCCCCACATCATTTTTAAATGATTTACTTCCCCCCTTTGAGTAAACTACCCTACGCAAGCTTGCATCTTTAAATGTTGCTTCAATTACAGCCTTTTCCATGCCGTCCCTGACCATCATCCTATCAGCTCTCATACCAAGAACTACACCTGTGGCTTCAAGTAGTAAAGACTTGCCTGCACCAGTCTCTCCCGTTATTACCGTGAAGCCAGGATTGAGAACTATATTGGCATGTTCAATAATTGCATAGTTTTTTATGAGAATTTTATTTATCATTCTATTTTTTCAGAAAATAATTGGTTGTACTAACTCCAAAAATTACTCCTAACGCATCTGCCATAACATCAAAATAGGAACCAACACGCCCGGGGATCAATGTCTGCCAAAGCTCGTCCAAACATCCAATAACAATTCCAAACAAACATAAATTTATTGCACCAAAAATATTACCTCCCTTTTGAGCTCTGCGTAGCAGAACTCCTAAAATTCCATATTCAATGAAATGTAAACTTTTATCCCAAGTGAGGCCAACAACGCTAGGTACTGATTCACCTGGTATACTAGACAGCAATAAAATTAAAACAATGTAAACATAGAGAAGAATTTTACGATTTTTCATAAGACTTAATAACAGAGGGTATTGTATCAAGAAGATCAGAGGCTATTTGACCTCTTATGCCTTTCTTTTTAATCAAAATGTCAGAGGCTTCACCGTGAACATAAGCACCCACAGTAGCTCCATCAAAGCAATTAAGTCCCTGAGCCACAATGCTTGCTATTACACCAGATAAAACATCTCCTGTCCCAGCTGTTGCAAGACCCTGATTGCCTTTAATGTTAAGCCTTACTTGTTTATCGTAGCATATGCATGAAGGAACTTGCTTGATCAAGGTTACGATTGGTAAAGGAGCAATGATATTAGTTGATATTTCCACAAAGTTAGAAATGATTTTATCTTTACTTATTCCAATTAATCTAGAAAGCTCTAGAAAATGGGGTGTGATTAGCAATGGGTACTTTCTTTGATAAAGTCTATCTAAATTATTTTTAAATGGATATAAGCCATCCGCATCTAAAATGAGGGGTTTGTTAATGTCATAAAATAACCTAAGAATTAGTTCTTGCGTTGATGATTCTCTACCCAATCCCGGGCCCATCAAGACTGAATCTGCCCACTGCACTTTTTCCATAATTATGTCGTAGTGTTCATTTTTTAAAAAACCTCTCCCATCATCATCAAGAGAAAGTGTTATTCCCTCTATGATTGTTTGCTCATAAATGGCATTCATTGAACTTGGACTAGTTGTCAGAGTAAGGCCTGCGCCAGATCTCAATGCCCCATATGTTGACAATATCGCAGCGCCGCTCATCCCAACTGATCCGGCGATAACAAGAACCCTGCCTGCTTCATATTTATCTATTGTTTTTTTTGTTTTTTGAAAAAAGTTCTCTACCAATGATTTAGATGTCAGTTGCCAATTTAAACCGGGTATTTGGAACTTTTTTAGCGGTGGTATACCTATGTCTTTTATGAGAACACGCCCAGTATGTTCTGGTCCATTTCGAAGTTGCATACCTAGTTTTGGTGCAAAAAATGAAGCAGTAACATCCGCTTTTATACATGGAAGGGATCGCTCTCCGGTGTTTGAATCTAATCCCGAGGGTATATCAACTGACAAAACTGGACACTTTGCTCTATTAATGAACTCGAAAATTGGTACTAAATATCTCCTCAAAGTACCATTTAATCCTACCCCCACAATAGCATCTATAATTAAATCTGGATGGCTTGTGGCTTTTACCTTTTTACCGTATTCAATAGGAATATTATCTTCTCTACATTTATTGAAAAATAGTAAAGAATCTCCTTTTATTTCATTTTCACTACCAATACAATAAATTTTGACTGAGAAACCTCTGATGAATAAATAGTGAGATGCTGCAAAACCATCACCGCCGTTGTTGCCTTTTCCACAAAATACCCATACTTTTGATTTTTTTTTATCACCAATTATGCCCCTAGCTTCTATTGCAACCTGCTTGCCTGCTTCATCCATCAAACTAGTGCTTGATATATTAAACTTACTTATGGATTCTGAATCTACGAATTTGGCTTGGTGGGAGGTTAAAACCCTCATTATTTAAGATAAATTGCAAAGGCAATCGCATAATTTTCAGTATGTGATATAGATATCTTAATTTTCCCCTCCATAAGTATATCTAGATTAACTTTTGGACTACCATTGTTTCTTGGTTTTATTTCTATTGATTTGAAAGATATATTTTTTTTATATCCCGAGGACATCAGAGCTTTCATCACGGATTCTTTTGCGGCAAATCTTCCAGCAAAATGTATTTCTGGTTTGTTTTTGGAAAAGCAGTAATTCTGTTCATCTGGAGTGAATATTCTGTCTACAAACCTCTTTCCGGTGGTGGAAATTGAAGCCTTGATTCTATTTATTTCTACAATATCAGTACCGAGGAATATATCAACTGAATTCATTATTTTGCTTTATAATTTTTACTAGCTGAAAAATGTTATCCAAATCCCAGTCTGCTCCTGAATTTACCGTGCCAAACGTATCACCATATCTTGCAAAAGCAGTTTTCATTCCAATTTTTTTTGCACCTACCACATCCCTCTCAGGCCAATCTCCTACCATGAGAGCATTTTTTGGTTTTAGGTTAAGCGATTCTAAACATAGCTTAAAAGGAACTTCTGAAGGCTTGCGTTCACCTGAGTCATCAAAAGTTATAACCACATCAAAAAAGTGATAAAGGTTGAGATAATATATCCTCATCCAAGCTTCTCTGCTCGGAGCATCAGACACAACCCCCAGCTTGATTCCGCTTTTCGCGAGTGCCATCAATGTCTTATTTACATTCGGATAAGCCATCAAATTCGCTTCTCGGGCACGCCTGTATGCGACTATGCCTGCAGCAAGAAATTTGTGTTGAACACTACCTGTTTGTTTTTCCAAAAAAACATCAAAAACTTTTTGATTCTCCCAACCAAATTTTTCATAGATGGAAACAATCTCTTTGTAAGATAGCTCTTCATCAACCATCAAACCCGCTTCAATCATCCCCTTGACTGCGGACTTAACAGCGAATTCTTTCATTTTCATGAAATCTAATAGAGTATTGTCTAAATCAAAGACAACGCCTTTAATCTTGCTCATTGACTTAGATTATTTTTCATATTTGGAGGGGTTATTTATCTCATCAATTTTCCGCTCAGCCATTTTACGCCAAGCACGGTCTTTTCGCGCTTCCTCGAAATGCTTTTTTGCTCTTGTTTTATTTTTTTTTCCTAGCTCGGCGAGACCAAGCTCTAACCAGCCACCGCCGAACTTTCTTTTGATGTCAATGCAGGATTGTGCAGCTTGTGCAGCATCATTCCACATTTCTAGTTCGTTGTATGCAGAGGCTAAGTTGAAAAATTTATTGTAATCTTTTTTATCAAGTTCTGTCGAAGTCTTTAAGTTAGATATAGCATCATCGAAGTTTTCCGTTTTTATATATAGTAAACCTAGACGCATGAATCCATCTGCATAGTTAGGGTCTATTTGAACAGAAGTTTTGAGAATATTTTCGGCCTCTTTGATTTGATCACTCTCTGTATAGAGTTTACCTAGATTTCCATATGCTTTGGTGTACCCTGGGTTAATCTCGATCGCTTTATTATAGTGCTCAATGGCTTTCTCGCGATTAGCGTCAGATTCATAAATGGTACCGAGTGTGAACCATGTTTTGTCGTGGGTAGAGTTGATTTCAAGAACTTTGTTTAGAGAAGCCAAAGCTTTCTTTGATTGTCCTTGTTTTTTTTGCAAGATACCTAATTGAAAGTATGCAAGAAAGAAACTGGGATCAAATTCAAGAGCCTTTTCATAATATGAGGTAGCTTTTCCCAAATCCCCTCTTTTGTAAGACTTATTACCCGCATTTAAAAATTGTTTTGTAACATTGTCTAGGCCTTTTCTTGCCTTTTTATGTTCTGAATATATTTTTAATGCATTACTAAAATGTTTCGCGGCGCTTTCTATATCTTTTTGCCTAAAACGTGTAAGTCCTTTATAGAATTCAGCATCGGGAAAATAAGGATGAATTTTGATAATTTTATCGTACTCTTTTATTGCTTCTTCGTACAAACCTTTTTGGACACTGCGATTTCCGCTTTGAATTAATTCTGTTATTTTGCTTATCTTTTTTGACCATTCCCTAAAGTCTTCATCTGCCTGAACTGCACTAATAGAGTATTCATTAGAAGTTTTCAGATCACCCTTATGCAGATACAACTTTGATAAGGCTTGCATTGCTGGTGCAAATGATGGATCAGCTTTAAGTGCATCCTGAAATAATTTTTCGGCACCATCGATATCATTTGAAGAGAGTAGTTCTAAACCTTCTTTTAACATCGCATCAGAACTTTGGTTGTAGGCTGTAACTGATAGTAAAAAAAATAAAATTATCTTTATGTGATACATAATTCCTCGTCTATTTTAATGAAGGCTCACAAGCAATTCGAAATCTAAGATTAACTCATTCTGATTTATAATCTTTATTATCAATCCTCATTCAGAGGAATCGAATCAACTTTTGTCTTAAGTTTTGTAAGCTTGATTTCAATTTTCTTTAAATCTCCATCAAGGACTTCAATTTTCTCTATTGCTATTTTAGCTTTTTCATCGGTTGAACGCAGATCTCTAGCCATTGTGTTAACCTTATCACTGACTATTGTTAATTCATTGGACAAATCGCTAATATCATTATTTAGCTCCCGCTTGGCTTTGATATTATTTTCATCCATTTCCTTAATATTTACATTTATTCTTTCAAGGCCGTCATTTAATTCCTTAAACATATTTTTGATAGCAATATTAATTGATTCAGTTTTTTCATCCACACTTTCCGTCAAGTTTTTAATGTCAATACCGTTTTTCTCAATTCCTTTTTCAACATCACTAAACTCGCCTTGAACTCTAATTACCTCCTGAATGTTGTTCGCGAGCGCCCCTGCCATCATATCAATTTGATTTTGTTGATTTTCTTGAGATGTTAGAAGATCTTGAATATCTTTTTTTATAGACGAAAGGTTTCCAGACATGAGATAAGACTGGTTCGCCGTTACGTCGAGTTTTTGTTTTACCTTATGGAAGTTTTCATTTAGCGTAGAAACTGTGTCATCGAGACCGCCCATATTTTGGCGATTTGATGCAATCTCAACTCTTTGATTGACTAAATCATCCTGAACATACTCGATCTTTTTTTTGTGCTCTCTTCCTTCTGAGTGAAGTCTAAGCAAATCAATTTCAAATTCATTCTGCAAGACTTCAAGATTTTTATATAACTCGAATATGTCATCTAGTGCAGTTTTTAATGAATCATTCCAATGGTTCACTTGACCTGATAAATGGCTAACATTACCCTGTAAATACTCAAGCCTCTCTGAAAAAAATGTCAAATCACCTTTCCTTGCAGCATCCTCCCTGCCTAAAATATCAGCTGGAAGTATTTTAACTGTTCCTTGCTCTGTTTTTAAAAAAATCCTGTATTGATTTTCGTTAACAACTTTGCCCTGAATAATTGAACCATCTTTGAGAAAAAAAATTGTCAAATCTTGCGCACGCACAACGAATGAACAAAATATAAAAGTAATTATAATTAGTCTTATCAGCATATCTGGGCTATTAGTTATGTCAAGGAATCTATCATGATGATTTGATTAGGGCAATCTTATTGAAGATTAAATTTAACATCAAAGTAGACAAACAGGAATCGTGCCGAAGGCCGGACTCGAACCGGCACGAGGTTTCCCCCACTGCCCCCTCAAGACAGCGTGTCTACCAATTCCACCACTTCGGCATTCTAGTATCTATTTGTCACCAAGATCTAAAATCTCTTCAGATTCTGCTTGCATCGTCTCAGCGGCTGGCAATTCTGGTCTGTTTTCAGCTGCCTGTTGTACAATTGATCCAGAGCTAGTATCAGGACCGCTCAGAATACTTATTATAACAGCTAGAGCAAGAAAAGTTGTTGCAAGCCAAGTTGTTATTCGGCTCAAAACATTTCCAGCGTTTTGACCACCAAGAACAGAGCTTGCAGCATTGCCCCCAAATGTCCCTGACAAACCACCTCCCTGACTAGCCTGCATTAAAATGACTGCTATCAAAAGCAGGCTTGTAATAGTATGCAACACTATTAAGATTCCTGTCATTGAATTTTCTCCCTATTTTTTTCAACAATATCAATAATGGATGCAAATGAGCCAGCATCAAGGCTCGCACCACCAATCAAAAAGCCATCAACATTTTTTACAGCGATAATATCAGCGGCATTCCCTGAATTTACTGAACCACCATATAAAATATACAAGTGATTAGTGATTTTTATTTTTTCTCTGATTATTTTGGTAATCATTAGGTGGGCTTCTTCAATCTGATTCATATTTGCAGTCATACCAGTTCCGATAGCCCAGACAGGCTCATAGGCAACAAAACAGTTTTCCAAGTTCCGAATGCCGATTAGAGCGTTATCAAGTTGATTACGTAGCACTGAGCCTGTTTTCCCATTCTTCCTTTCATCTATTGTTTCGCCAACACAAAGAATTGGCTTTAGACCTGAACTATTAATTGCACTAAATTTTTTATTAACGATCTCATCAGATTCATTAAAAATATGGCGTCTTTCAGAGTGGCCAGTAATAACATATTCGACCCCGCAACCTTTTAACATTTTCACAGATATCTCTCCAGTAAATGCTCCGGCGTCCTCCCAATGGCAATTTTGGGCAGCTATGGATACCGACAGCCTTGATTCTATATTGCTCAAGCTGGTGTATGGAGGCGAGATAATAATATCTACTACCCCATTGTTTGAAACTAACTTGTCAATATCATTGATAAATGTCAACGTTTCAAGTGGGGTTTTATTCATTTTCCAGTTTCCGGCCACTATAGGTTTTTTTGTCATTTTATATCTCCAATATGCTTAGTGCGGGTAAATTATTTCCGCTCAATAACTCTAGAGAGGCACCTCCTCCAGTAGATATGTGAGTCATTTTTCCACTTAGTCCAAAATAATCTACAGCTGCGGCAGTGTCTCCGCCTCCAACGATAACTTTGTTACCAACCTCCACAGATTTTGCTAGAGATTCTGCTATTTTTCTTGAACCGTAATCAAATCCTGGTTTTTCAAAAACGCCCATTGGACCATTCCAAAGTACTGTTTTCGATGAATCCAGCGTCTTTGTAAACTCTAACACTGAATTTGGCCCAATATCTAACCCCATCAAATCATTTCCAATTTGATTAATAGGCTTAGGTCCTACATTATTTGTTCCGTTAGAAGAGCTTGAACAAATTACATCGCTGGGCAGCAAAATTTTTACTCCTTCAGATCTTGCTTTTGCAATAATATTTCTAGCAATATCAATTTTCGTTTCATCAACTAAAGATCCGCCAACATTTTTTCCAAGAGCCTTCAAAAAAGTGAATGCCATACCTCCACCGATTATAATATTGTTTGCGGATCGCAAAAAATTTTCTATCAGTTTTATCTTAGTGTCGACCTTTGCCCCTCCTAATAGAACAGTTAAGGGTGATTGAGGTCTTCTCATGATGCCAGAAAAATAGTTTAATTCTTTATCCATGAGCCATCCGATACCTGCATTTTTGAAAAATTCAACAACCCCAACATTCGATGAATGCGACCGGTGTGCTGTCCCAAATGCATCATTAATAAAAATTTGTCCATGTCTGGCTAGCCTTGATGAAAATTCAATTTCATTAGCCTGTTCGGCAGAATGAAATCTTAGGTTCTCAAGAAGATGTACTTCACCAGGTTTTAAACTAATCGATGTATCTATTGAATCTGTTGAGACGCAATCATCGGAAAACTTAATGGGCATTTCCAATAGACTAGCAAGCTCTTCCCCTATTGGCACAAGACTAAGATGATTCTCGCGAGTACCCTTTGGACGTCCTAAATGTGACATGATTGTTACAGAGGAACCACTATCAAGGCAGGTTTTGATAGTAGGGAGCACTGCCTTGATACGAAAATTATTCGCAACTTTAAAATCGACCATCGGAACGTTAAAATCAGTTCTAATGAGTATGTTTTTATCCTTTAGGTCAAAAGATTTAAGTGTTTTTATCATTATGAAGCAAAAATGTAATCATGATCAATTATATTTAATAATTCTTTATAATGAAATTTAAAACTACAGGGTATGATATTGGTAATTAAAATCTAAAGGTAATTAGAAATAGATCATAAGTCGTATATTTTATTATGAAAAATTATTCATATATAGCATTAAAAAATGAGACTTTTAATCAATCTTATCGCTGTTCGTTTTCAAGTTCGAGTGGTATATAGATAAAAATATCTTTTTTGTTTATGGCAAATTTTTTCTTAGAAGACAAATCAAAAATTCAGTTTCAGGATTTAATGTCACATAGAGTCCATGAGATTTTACTAGTGGCTAGCCCCTATGATGCATTCATCTTGGAGGAGGATGGAAACCTAACAGAGCAAATCTTAACAGAGTATATTGGGATGAATTTTAATTATGCGCCAAGGGTTACGCATGTAACCACAGGTCAAAAGGCTCTAGAAACCATCAATGAAAAAAAATTCGACCTTATTATCCTAATGCTTCGGATTGAAGACCGCGATCCGATATCCCTTGGTAATTCTATAAAAAAAATATACCCAAGTAAACCAGTTGTTCTTCTGTCTTTTGATGAAAGTGAGCTTAAACAATTACCTGATAAAATTACTCCAAATTCAATTAATAGAATATTTATATGGTCTGGAGATGCAAGTGTATTTCCTGCAATCATTAAATATGTCGAAGATAGAAAAAATGTTAAACAGGATATTTCTTTTGGCGATGTTAGAGCGATTTTAGTTATTGAAGACTCTCCTCGTATGTATTCTGTACTTCTTCCCTTGATATACAGAGAGATAATGTACCAGACAAAAAATTTAACTGACAGGAGCTTAAGTCAATCAAAAAAATTATTGCACCTTCGCGGCAGGCCTAAAATTTTACTAACACCAAATTATGAAACTGCGCAGAAATTTTTTAAAAAATACAAAGATAATATGATTGGAGTTATTTCAGACATAAAATTTCCCAGAAAAGGAATTAGGCATTCTGAGGCAGGTATAAAATTTGCCAAATGGGCTCGAGGCATCGATCCCTCAGTTCCAATCTTGTTACAATCAACAAATATCAGTAATGAAAAACTTGCTAAAGATTTAAATCTCAGCTTTTTACATAAACACTCTCCAACCCTGTTGAATGACCTCAGAAATTTTATGATTGAAAACTTTGGATTTGGTGATTTTATTTTTAGGCTTCCTAATAGAGTAGAGGTTGATAGAGCAACTAACGTAAATGAATTCATTAAGTGTATCAGCTCCATCCCTAACGAGTCGTTGTTATACCATGCTAGAAGCCATCACTTTTCTAATTGGTTAGCCGCAAGAACTGAGTTTGAACTTGCATCAAAACTCAGACCTGTCTTTGCCTCTGATTTCAAGTCAGTCAAATCACTCAGATCGTACCTTAAAAAGCGTCTTGCATCCGCTAATGAGGATGACAACATAGGCGTACCCATGTATGCTTCTGCAGGAATTGGAAAGAATATTTCAGAGTTTTATATGCTCTGTGGCGGCTCGCTTGGAGGAAAAGCACGTGGGTTAGGTTTCGCTAGATATATGCTTGAAAAATCAGGAATTAAAAAAAAATATAAAAGCATCAATTTAAGAGTGCCAAACTGCGCTGTAATAGGAACAAACGAATTTGATCGGTTTATGAAAGATAATAATCTCTGGGAAATTTCGTTAAATAACACGGACTATGATGAACTTGAAAAAGCCTTTATTAATGCCAAACTATCTATTGATCTATTATTGAGGCTTGAATCATTCATTAGTGCAACAAAGCATCCATTAGCCGTTCGTTCGTCAAGTTTGCTTGAGGATTCCCAATACCAACCGCTTGCTGGGACCTATGAAACTTACATGCTACCAAATAACTCTAGGTCGAATAGGAAAAGATTAAAGGCTTTGACCGATTCAATAAAAAAGATTTACTCTTCTACTTTTAAGGGCGAAGCAAAAACGCTTTTAGAAAAAACATCCCATAGGATACAGGAAGAGAAAATGGCCATCTTAATTCAAGAATTAGTCGGTCAGGCCTACGATAAAACGAGATATTATCCAACATTTAGTGGTGTTTTACAAAGCATGAACTACTATCCAGTATCATACATGAAACGAAACGAAGGAGTAGCCTATCTTGCCTTAGGTTTTGGAAGAACGATTGTCGATGGTGAAAAATGCCTAAGGATTTCACCCAAGTATCCTAAAATTTTACCCCAGTTTTACTCCATAAAGGCAACTCTGCAAAATACACAAAATCAATTTTACGGTTTACCGTTGAAAGCAAGAGATCAATCAGAGCAGGACTTGAAAGCTTATTCATTGCGTGAGGCTGAGGAAGATGGAGCGCTTGGTTGGGTTGGAAGTGTTGTATCTCATGAAGACAATAATCTTAGGGACTCACTGTCAGCAAAAGGTCCGCGTGTTGTTTCCTTTTCCTCAGTATTAAAATGGGATTCTATACCCTTGCCTAATATTGCACGGGATATACTAAGAATTGGAAAAAAGTCACTTGGATGTCCAGTGGAAATTGAATTTGCAGTAAACCTGTCAAATGATAAACAACCAGAGTTTTGCCTATTGCAAATTAAACCTATGGTTTTGACAGGCTTTAATAGAACATCAGCTAAGAAAAATAATATCAAAAACAAAGTATTTTGTCAAAGCAAAATAACTTTGGGAGATGGTCAAATATCTGATATAAAAGACATAATAATAGTCCGCAGTGAGTCATTTGATATAAGCAAGACGACTGAGATTGCAGCAGAAATGGGATCGATAAATAAAATGTTTGGAAAGAAAAAACGATATATGTTAATAGGGCCTGGAAGATGGGGATCAGCCGACCCCTGGCTGGGGATTCCAGTTCGATGGTCTCAAATTTCTCAAGCTAAAGTGATTGCCGAAATAGGCTTGAAAGATTTGCCTGTAGATCCTTCTTTTGGGAGCCATTTTTTTCAAAATATAACCAGTTTAAATGTTGCTTACATTACAATAAATCACAACAGTAAATACGATAATTTTAATGATAAGTGGTTAAGGGAAGAATCGAAGTTTAAATCTGGAGAATACATCGACTGGTATAAACTTAAAAACCCGCTCAAGGTTATACTAGATGGTACCACGGGAAAGGGTCTTGTTTACAAACCAAAAGCAGAGGAAAATGAGAAAATGAACGAGGAAGAGTCTACTGGAATTTAAAACATGCTCAGACTACACCTTGGTCAAGCATAGCATCTGCTACTTTTATGAAACCAGCAATATTTGCGCCCTTTACGTAATTTACCCGATCTTTCTCTTGCCCATAATTAAGACATGCGCTATGAATGTTCTTCATTATATTCTTTAATTTTTTATCAACCTCGTCTCTATCCCAATTTATTCGCATACTATTTTGGCTCATCTCCAGACCACTGGTTGCAACTCCTCCAGCGTTTGAAGCCTTTCCTGGGCCAAATAACACATCCGTTCCCTGAAAAATACTTATGGCTTCAGGATCAGACGGCATATTTGCACCCTCAGATATGACCCTACAGCCATTAGATACTAGCTGCTTGGCATCAGCATCATTTATCTCATTTTGCGTAGCGCATGGAAGCGCAATATCACACTTTATACCCCAAGGCCTATCACCATCATAATACTTTACCTTAAACTCTTCAGCATACTTACTTATTCGGCCTCTTTTGTTATTCTTTAGATCCATGACCCAATTTAGTTTTTCACTATTTATACCATCAGGATCGTGAATAGTACCTGAAGAGTCTGACATAGTAACAACCTTAGCACCAAGCTCTGTTGCTTTTTCAGTTGCATATTGAGCGACATTACCGGATCCAGAGATAGAAACTACTTTTCCCTCAAGATCATCACCAACATTCTCGAGCATTTCCTGTGCGAAATAAACACAACCATAGCCCGTTGCCTCGGGTCTTATCAATGATCCACCCCAATTGAGGCCCTTTCCTGTTAATACTCCTGTGAATTCATTTGAAATTCTTTTATACTGGCCAAATAGATAGCCGATTTCTCTTCCTCCGACACCGATATCACCAGCAGGGACATCTGTATTTGCACCAATATGTCTAAAAAGCTCTGTCATGAAGCTCTGGCAAAAACTCATTACCTCGTTTTCAGACTTGCCCTTTGGATCGAAATCTGAGCCTCCTTTTCCACCACCCATCGGAAGGGTTGTTAAGCTATTTTTGAAAACTTGTTCAAAGCCCAAGAATTTCAATATCGATAGATTAACAGAAGGATGAAATCTAAGACCACCTTTATAGGGCCCAATAGCAGAATTAAACTCAACCCTAAAGCCTCTATTGATTTCTATGTCACCCCTGTCGTTTCTCCAAGGAACACGAAATTGAATAACCCGCTCCGGTTCAATAATTCGATCTAAAATTTTAGCATGGATATAATGCGGGTTAACTTGGAGAAAATCCCATAGCGATTCAATCACCTCATGAACGGCTTGGTGAAATTCTGTCTCGCTAGGGTTTCTTAACTTGACCATTTCCATAAATTGATTAATGCTTGAATACATTTTTTATCCTCAAAAGGTAGATTGAAAGACCTAAAATTACGGGAAACTTGTATGATAAAAAGTATTATTCTAACGGTCGTTTATGATGGATTAAAACAAAATTATATAATAATTTTTAAATATGTCATGGCGGAGTAGCTCAGATGGTTAGAGCAGCGGAATCATAATCCGAAGGTCGGGGGTTCGATCCCCTCCTCCGCTACACTACAAAACAAATTAAACAACCGCTGATATAACAGAATGGTTTGAACATCCCTAATTGCCCATCAACATTCACTGTCTAATATATAATTGTGAATTTTAATATTTAGAGATAATGATATTTCATTAGAAAAGGGACAGTGAAAAGAAAAAATTTGATGGAAGTAATAATTAGTAAAGTTTTTTCATTTAATTACCTTGAAGAACCATCTTCATTCCATTCCTTCGAAGAAATTTTTTTCCCAGACTTGAAAATTGTTTCTTCTTTCTTCTGTCCACTTTCATACCAATGAGTCTCAGTTCCGTCTTCCTCTCCATTGTTCCAATTGCCCTCCCATTCTTTACGTCCATTTTCATACCAACCAGTATTTAATCCATTTTCTTTACCATTTTTATAATTGATTTCTTCTTTCTTCTGCCCACTTTCATACCAATGAGTCTCGGTTCCGTCCTCTCTTACATTGAAAGTGAGTTTGAAAAATGGAGTACACGGAATACTGAATCCTATCTTAAAATTATACTCGGATTTTATTTTTCCATTTTTAAACCATTCTCTATCTACTCTAGTTTTCATAATATACTCCAATTTAAACTACTAAAGCCCCAATGAATCAAAAGTGATATGGGAGATAATGATTAGAGATTTTTTATCCCTAATGCTTATTTAAAGACTGTTGAGGTAAATCCTCATCGGTGAAAGCTTTGACTATTCATAATGAATTTCTATCCTCGTAAAAATAAAAAGGATATTAGCAAAATTTTAGTAATTATTAATATCCTAACCATAAAAACCTTTCTTTTGTAGCTTGGGTTATCGTTGGGTTTTTGTAGAAATACTTGTTTTAAAAAATCTTTAATATTATAAGAATTACTCACATTAGAAATTGTAATAGTGTAAGTATAAAATTCAAACAATTAAACTATATTTTTTTAAGAAATTGTTCACCAAACAACACTCAAGTAGGTATTTTTAAAACATAATCAAATTCTATCGCACTAAATTCCATTTATTAGATATGGTGAACTAAACAATTGATTGTACTGAGCTTATGATTTTATCTCATATTGAACTTAATGCCCTTCCTTTCAAGCCTTTTAGCAACAATTCTACCAATACCCGATGCAGTTGATAAGACACCAAATGTATTAGGAATTTCATTGGTATTCAAAATAAGAGAAAGTGCAGATTCAGTTATCATTTTTGCTGTCCCAGAATAGCCAGCATCTGAATTGCCCTCAACAATTAGACTTTCCATTCTGGTTCTTTCAATAAGTCCAACAAGCTCCAATTTAAAATATCCATTATCTCTCTTTTGCTTTGATGGACCTTGCCCAGGTTTTGGGAGTATCATGGTTCTCGCTATTTTGCCAATTAGTTTTGAATATAGAGAGACCTTGAATGCAGCAAGTGTTGTGATCATCGATAGTGCCTTGATATAACCGACAACACCTTCTTTGAATGAATATACTTCACTATATTTAAAATATTTCCCATATTGATTGTTTAAAAGTCCGTTGGTCATCCTAACAATTTTAGTATTTATACCTGCCATAGCAAAAGGACAAACCCATCTTTTCATTTCAGCATCCCAATGTACCCCGCTTAAACCTTTTCTCGGAAGTTCACTAGGTATTTTATCACTTGGAACAAGAGAATAAGGATCACTGAGAATTTTTCTTAAGTCTTTTTGGTTTTTAGTATACTCATAGATTGTGAACGCGCTATCTATGGTTCCTCCACTGATACCCCCAGCCATACCTTT
>CAJWHU010000023.1 GCA_913041325.1 uncultured Fidelibacterota bacterium
AGTACAAACCTAAAAAATACTCCACCAATTTGAGGCTCCGATAAATTACGGAGTTTAAATGATATGTAGTTGTAGTCTGAGAGATCTACAGCCTGATCAAACAAACTCAGTTGTGCAGTGTAACCACCCCAGCTAAATGTTCCAACAACTCCGTAGTTCCAGCCCATTACTGGAGTATCATCGTAGGTGTAGTCAGGGTCTGTTATTTGCGATAATGCGCTAAAATTCAAATCAGACAATGTCTCGTCATATTCCTCCCAGAATGCGCCATCACCTTCGTCTAATACATCAAGCAACTCATTAAAATCATTAATAACATATGTAGGCTCAATGAAATCACATGTACCAAAAACTACAGGAATTAAAACCATATCCTCAGCTTCAACATCAACATAACGATCTGAGTGTTGCCCAACAGCACAAGCCTCTGGCACAGCTTCCCATGCACCGCCCCAATATTGATCAATTGGCCCGTTGACAAATTTATAGTGATATCTTGCGTTTTGTGGCACACTCAAGGTCACTGAGTAGATCATATCTCCGTCCGAGTCTGTCATCTCAAAACCTGGATTTCCGGCATCCCCTCCAGCTAGCCAAACACCATTGGTCACCGTTTCACTTGCCATTCCTACTTTGAATGTTACTGAAACGTTTTGTGCATTAATGATACCCGAGAGAGTAGCAAAAATCCCGAAAATAGTAATAACAGTCTTAATCCTCATTTCCCTTGCTCCTTTGGTTAATAAGCTAAATCTTGTTGCCATAACTTAATAAAATTTACGTCTTATAATAAAAATAATATAAAGACTCAATAACTGCATGTTGCTCATGCATATTAAAAAATTACAAATCGGATGATATGGTAAACTTTTAATTACAATTTTGAATAACTTATAAGTAATTAATAATGGTTTTAAATTGCTAGACTAAACTTGACATAAATTGATATTCAATCTCTTTCAATCATAACAACATAATAGTTAGAAACATCATGCAAAAATTTCCTGTTCAGGCCACCATGTCAGTATGCTTACTCTGGCTTGCAATATCATGCAATAAGAATAAGAATAATCAAGAGATACCGGGTTGGGATCTGGTGTGGCATGACGAATTTAATGGAAATGTGATTGACACAATGCAATGGACATTTGACCTGGGTACAGGCGCACCGTCGTTTGAAGCGTATGGAAACAGTTCACCAAATTTTGTCCCGGACAATTTCCCCAGGGATAATTTTTCGATACGATGGGAGGGTAGCATACAAATTGATGTCACTGATGAGTATACCTTTTACATTATATCTGATGATGGTGTCAGGCTAGCCGTAGCTGATAGTGTGATTATAGACAACTGGCACCCTCAGCCTCCAACCGAAAAAAGCGGAGCTATAGTTCTTGAGAAGGGAATGAGCTACCCAATAGTAATCGAATATTTTGAAGACAGCGGCGGGGAGGCCATAATTTTTGGATGGGAAAGCACCCTTTTATCAAAGCAGCTTGTTCCAAGCTCGCACTTAAGCACGCCTGATGGAGAAAAAGGGCTCAGAGGTACTTACTACAAAAATAAAGATCTTTATCAAGATGATAACGAAGATTTGGTAACCAGAATTGACACTGCTATTAACTGGGTTACAGGAGGCGGATGGGGAAACAACGAATCCCAGTATTATACTAAGCGCTCAAAAAATGTGCGCCTAGATAGTGGTTCGTTAATTATTGAAGCCCACAAAGAGTACCTTAGTGGGGCAAATTATACCAGCGCAAGAATCAAAACAAAGAATAGCTGGAAATATGGCCGCTTTGAAATCCGTGCAAAAATACCACCTGGTAGAGGTACATGGAGCGCTTTATGGGCACTTCCGACAGATTGGGAATACGGAAACTGGCCACTGAGCGGAGAGATTGACATTATGGAACACGTTGGGTATGATGAAGATGTTATCGTCACCAGTATACACAATGCTGCCCTTTTTGCGGGCAACATTAGTGGAACTGACCAGCATGGATACCTAAGAACGCCAGACGCATGTAGAGAGTTCAATAGGTATATTCTTGAATGGGACGAAGAAAAGATTATAATAAAAGTAAATGATGAAATATCTCTATTGTATGCAAAAAAAAACAAGGGCTGGGAAAGATGGCCATTTGATAAGAGGTTCCATCTTATATTTAATATTGCTGTTGGTGGCAATTGGGGCGGAGCGCAAGGAATTGACGATAGCATTTTCCCCTCCAAAATGGAAATAGACTACGTAAGAGTCTATTCGAAAAAACATTCGCATGAGAGTATAAATGACACAGAAAAGAATCTGTAATCTTTTCATTGCAGTTTTATTAATTATTCAATCCTGTGGTAGAGAAACGTCCAGAGATACTGAGGGACTGATTATTTACCAAGAACAGTTTTTATCATGGGTCCGAAACTTTGAGCCTTTAAATCCAGCGTCCATACCAAGATGGCCAACAAGAGGTGGTATATATGAACCGCTGTATGTTTACAACCCTATCAAAGCAACATGGGTACCATGGTTGGCTACCAGCTATAAATGGGCGGATAACAATAAAAAACTATCTTTCACAATTAGAAAAGGCGTTCAATGGTCTGATGGAATGCCATTCACCGCTCAGGATGTAGCCTACACGTTTAATCTTACAAAAGAGTATCCTGCTTTAGATACTCGTAATTCATGGGACTATTTAAAAAGTGTAAACGCGTCATCAGACACGACATTGGAGGTTTCATTTAAAAGAGTTTATGTACCAGGGTTTGATGCAGTTGCTGGGACTTTCATTGTGCCAAAGCATATTTGGAGCAAACTAAGTGATCCACTTAAAAACAGCAACCCTAATCCCGTAGGCACAGGCCCATATACAGAAATACTGCGTTTTGACAGCCAGATATGGGAGCTTGGAAAAAACGATAATTATTGGCAAGAAAATAAACCAAAAGTGGATAAGCTGATATTCCCCGCATTCTCGAGCAACGAACAAGTAACACTGGCACTTTTAAGTGGAGATTTAGATTGGTCAGGTGCATTTATTCCTGCTATCGAACGTATTTTTGTTGAAAAAGATCCGGAGCACCATAAATATTGGTTCCCAAACACTGGATACTCTACTTTTTTACATACCAATACAAAACACCCAGTATTGAGCGATGTGAATGTTCGTAAGGCAATAAGTTATGCAATCAACCGACCTCAGGTAGTGAAGGTTGGAATGTACAACTACACAGAAGCTGCTCACGTAACGAGTTTATCAGGCCCCATGGCAAAATGGCATTCTCCAGATATTGAAGACAAAGAGAACTGGACGTCGTATGATATTTCTAAGGCAAATAATCTGCTAGATGCTGCTGGATACAAAAAAAATGGGAAAAATATGAGACTAGACACGGATGGCTCAATGCTAGAGCTAGATATTATTGTAGTCTCTGGATGGAGCGATTGGATTAGGTCTGCACAGGTCATTGCTCAAAACCTAAAAACTGTTGGGATCAAAGCAACTGTACGAACATACGATTTTGGTGCTTGGATTGGTAGAATGCAACGCGGTGAATTTGAAATGTCAGTAGGCTGGGCTGAAAAAGGAGCGTCCCCGTATAACTTTTTCAAAGGAATGATGTTTTCAGAGTATGTTAAACCTATTGGAGAAATTGCGGACCTAAACTGGCACAGATTTGGATCAGAAGAAGCAGATATCTTGATTCAGGATTTTGAAAAAACTTCAGACCAAAATAAAATCAAAGAAATCATATATAAATTGCAACACCTGTTCATTGAAAACGCCCCTGGCATACCCCTATTTGCTGAACCTGCATGGGGACAGTGCAACACAAAATATTTTATAAATTTCCCCAGCAAAGATAATCCATATGGACCACTATCAAACAACGAGCAGCCTAGTTTTATTTTCACTCTATTAAACGTAGAAAAGCGATGAACAAATCAATAGTATTTTTGATTAGACGCCTTGGTTTTTATTTAGTTGCTGCATTTGCCGCTCTTACACTTAATTTTATCATACCTCGCTTAATGCCTGGTGATCCTGCATCAATTATTTTTGCAAGATTCCGTGGGAAATTAAAGCCGGAAACAATTGAGGCAATGAGGCAAAGCTTTGGACTAACAGATGATCCGCTTATCATTCAATACTGGTCTTACTTGAAGGGAATCTTGAGCGGTAATCTTGGAACATCAATAGCATATTTCCCAGAACCTGTTTCAGATATAATCTCAAGCGGTCTGATGTGGACAATCTTTTTGGCGGGTGCGTCCTTGATTATCGCTTTTTTGATAGGGACAATGCTTGGAATATTCATAGCGTGGAACAGGACAAGAAAGCTTGACACTTTTCTACCACCAATTTTAGCGTTTTTAGGAGCATTTCCATATTTTTGGCTGGCAATGCTTGCTCTTTACATTTTTGGTTTTTCACTTAATTGGTTTCCTATTGGGCATGCGTATGGGAGCGAAGTGAAACCCGCATTGAATTGGACATTCATTGTGAGTGTTTTACATCATGCTGTTTTACCGGCATCCACAATGATATTTGTCAGTCTTGGAGGTTGGATGCTTTCCATGAGAAATACAATGATAAGCACTTTAGGTGCCGATTATATTACCTTTGCAAATGCAAAGGGAATTTCTGATAGATTGATTATGTTACGTTACGCTGCTCGAAATGCTATTTTACCTAACTTAACAGGTTTTGGAATGGCTCTTGGTTTTGTGCTAAGTGGCGCACTTTTAACAGAGATAATTTTCTCCTATCCTGGGCAAGGCTATTTGCTTCTACAAGCTGTTAAAGCACAGGACTTTCCTCTGATGCAAGGAATATTTATGACAATAACCCTTGCAGTTCTTACTGCCAACTGGCTTGTAGATATCGCTATCTTAGTTTTTGACCCACGAACCAGAAAATGACAATGAAAGAGCAACATAGCAATATAATCAGTCGTTGGTTTGCTGGAATAATGAGCAATAAAAAAGCATCGGCTGGTAGTGGCATTATCTTATTTTTCATTTTTCTTGCAGTTTTGGGGCCTTTCTTCGTTCAGTCGCCTTCTGAATTTTTGGGCAAACCTCTTTCACCGCCATCGGCTGAACATTTGCTTGGGACAAATGGGCAGGGTCAAGATGTACTTGCTCAAACAGTATCTGGGGCGCGACAAACGCTGCTCGTTGGGTTTGGCGCAGGAATATTGGTCATTTTAGTTGGTGCACTAATTGGTGGTGCTGCTGGATTTTATGGAGGCCGCACTGATGATTTTTTATCACTAATCATAAACATATTCCTGGTCATGCCAGGTCTGCCTCTAATGGTGATCCTTGCAAGTTGGCTACCTCCGGGTCCTGGAACTCTACTTGGTGTACTGGTTCTCACCGGTTGGGCGTGGAACGCACGAGTGATTAGGTCTCAGATGATGACATTCAGAAACCGTGACTTTGTATCTGCAGCTATAGTCAGCGGAGAGAGTAATATTAGGATAATCTTGATTGAGATTATGCCAAGGATGTTATCCCTACTTGCGTCTTCTTTTATTGGCGCTTCGATTTACTCAATTGGTGCTCAGGTTGGCCTTGAATTTCTAGGTCTTGGTGATATTAGCGTAGTAACTTGGGGTACTAATCTCTATTGGGCAAGTAATGACCTTGCACTGCTTACAGAGTCGTGGTGGACATTTGTACCAACAGGAGTGAGCATAGCAATAGTTAGTTTTGCGCTCACACTCATTAATTTCGGGATTGATGAGGTGACCAACCCTCGCTTAATATCTGAGAGATTATGGCGTCAAGAGGTTCCCGATGAAATGATAATTAGCGGGATAACTCCAGTGGTTAAGAATGATGAATAAACAATTACTTGGTGTTAAAAATTTATCTGTGGACTATGTAACTGAAAGAAACCGAATACGAGCAGTAGATAACATCTCATTTGGAATTGAACACGGGGAAATTTTTGGTCTGGTTGGCGAATCTGGAAGTGGTAAAAGTACGGTCGTGCAGGCTATGATGAGGATTCTCCCTCCGCCAGCAGTAATTAGTAGTGGTTCAGTAACTATAAACGGCACAGATATCCTAGCCTGTTCAAAATCAGAAACCAAAAGTTTTCGTTGGAAACAAATCTCAATTGTTATGCAAAGTGCATTAAATGCTCTCAACCCGGTGCTATCAATTAAGGAACAAATAGCCGATGTGCTAAAAACCCATAAAGGAATATATGGAGCTGAAGCTGATACCAGAGCTAAGGAGTTGCTAGCTCTTGTTGATATCGATAAAGACAGGTTGAATAGCTATCCGCATCAACTTTCAGGCGGGATGAAACAAAGGATTGTCATTGCTATTGCACTTGCCGTCATGCCTCCTATTATTATAATGGATGAGCCAACCACTGCACTTGATGTAATCGTGGAGCGCGAAATTCTCGCAAAAATTATTGAATTGAGAAAAGAATTAAGCTTCACAATCTTATTTATAACTCATGATTTAAATTTACTTCTCGAGTTTGCAGATAGAATGGCCATCATGAAAAATGGCAAAATAGTTGAACTAGATTATGTTAAAAACATTAAAAAGAGTGCTAAACATGAATACACTAAGAAATTAATAGGGTCAATTCCCTCAGCATCTGGGGAGAGAAAAAAAGGGCTTTTATCAAAACCCGATTCCTACAATTTCTCATCCACTCCAATCCTTGAAATTCAGAGCATGACCAAAACATTTCAAATGCCAGGCTTAATTAGTAAAAATGATTTTATAGCTGTTAACAATGTCTCTTTTAAAATATCAAGAGGGGAAATAGTTGCTCTTGTTGGAGAAAGTGGTAGCGGAAAAAGTACCATAGCAAAGCTGATAACTCGGCTTATACGTCCCACTGCAGGAAAAATTCTTTTGGATGGTAAAAATAAAAAAGTTACTGAAGCTCGAAATGTGCCATTAGAATATCGAAAAGCTGTGCAAATGGTATTCCAGGACCCCTTCGGATCGCTAAACAGTATACACACTGTGTATCACCACCTTTCCAGACCCCTAGTAAGACACAAACTAAAGAGTAAAGCAAAATTATTTGATCATATTATCAAAACTTTAGAAATAGTTGGCTTGTCTCCTGCTGAAACATTTGTTCATAAATTTCCGCATGAGATGTCTGGAGGCGAGAGGCAGCGAGTTGCCATAGCAAGGGCATTAATTTTGGATCCTGAAATTATCATCGCCGATGAGCCTACATCGATGCTAGATGTATCTATTAGAATGGAGATTTTAGAAATTTTTGCTAAAATGCGTAAAGAAAATGGATTAACAATTTTATTCATTACTCATGACCTTGCCTCTGCAAGATATTTAGCAGACAGGATTATAGTCTTAAAAGCTGGCAACATCATTGAGGAAAATCAATCTGAGGATTTGATACAAAACCCGTCTACAGAATATACAAAGCAGCTGGTTCGTGCTGCCTCTCCAGGCTGGTTAAAAACAGTACAACAAAGTCTCGAGGAAATCAAATCAAATGACTAAAGATAATCCTTTCCCAAAGAATTTCTTGTGGGGTACGGCAACATCAAGCTATCAAATTGAGGGAGCACCATCTGTTGATGGAAAGGGTCTTTCAGTTTGGGATACTTTTAGCCACAATAAAAAGAATATCAAAAACGGGGAAAATGGAGACATAGCCTGTGATCACTTTAACCTATGGGAGCCGGATTTAGCTCTTTTGAACGAACTTGGGGTAAACTCATATCGCTTTTCTATCAGCTGGCCCAGAATATTTCCCACAGGGTTAGAAAAAAGCCCCAACCAAAAAGGACTTGATTTTTATAGCCGTATTATTGACACACTTCTTGAGTATGGTATCATACCATTTATTACATTAAATCACTGGGATATTCCGCAAGGGCTTGAAGACAGAGGTGGGTGGACAAATAGAATGATGAGTGACATGTTTGTGAAATATAGTTATTATGTTAGCAAAAATTTTGGAGACAGAGTCAAGCACTGGATTACTCACAATGAGCCTTGGTGCATTAGCCACATAGGATACATAACAGGACACAAACCTCCAGGTATTAAAAATAATTGGGTTAAGAGCCTTTCTGCAGCCCATCATCTACTACTTTCTCATGGCATGGCAATCCCTGAAATAAAGCTCAACTCAACTAATGCTGAGGTAGGGATCACTCTAAACCTTAGCACAGCCATTCCAGCCTCTCCAAGCGATGAAGATAAAGTCGCAACCCTTTTCTATGACGATATGTTTAATCGCCTTTTTTTAGAACCTCTGTACAACACCAAATATCCCCAATCTTTATTTGATGAGCTTAAAATAAGGAATGCAGTAAAAGACGCTGATCTAAATTTTATCCAAGAAAACGATTTAGCCATTATAGGAACTAGAACTGATTTTTTAGGGGTTAATTACTATAGCCGTGGAGTGATACGAAGCGACCAAATAGAGGAAAGCCAAAATCTTCCATTAGATGTTGAAATGGGGCCAGTTACCGATTTTGGTTGGGAAGTATACCCCCGGGGTATTTATGATTTGCTCTTCCGGTTAAAAAAAGAGTACAATGTTGAACGTATCTACATTACTGAGAACGGTTGCTCCTACTCGGACACCCCAAACCATGATAAAAAGGTAGTTGATAAGCGTAGGATAGAGTATCACTATTCTCATCTCGAAGAACTCAGAAAAGCAATTCATGATGGTGTGAATTGTATTGGGTATTTTGCATGGTCATTAATGGATAATTTCGAATGGGCGCAAGGTTTTAGTCAAAGATTTGGACTAATCTGGGTTGATTTTGATACCTTAGAAAGAATACCAAAAGAAAGCTTTTTTTGGTACAGAGATTATATTAATGAAAATAAATAGCAGAGAATATAAATGAGCAAAAAACAAAACATCGCAGTTTATTTAACCTCCAAAGATCTTGGATCTAGAATTGAAAAATTAGCAGAAGGTGATTTGAGCACTAAATCCAAAAATTCATTACAAAAAATTAGAGTCTCAAAAAACAGTAAACGCCAAACTATCATGGGTTTTGGAGGTGCTTTTACTGAAGCATCTGCAAGCGTATACAACCAGCTTAGTGAAGAAAAAAAGAGGGAGGTTATGGAGGCCTATTTTGGAAAGACTGGAAATGAATACAATATGGGAAGGACTCACATCAACAGTTGTGATTTTTCTCTAGGAAATTATGCACATTGTGAGACCGAAGATGTCGAGTTAAAAAACTTTTCAATCGAGAGAGATAAAAAGATGCTCATCCCATTCATAAAAGATGCGCAAAACTCAGCTCATGAAAAGATTCATATTATGGCCTCACCATGGAGCCCTCCTCCGTGGATGAAAACAAATGGTGAAATGAACAATGGAGGAAAACTAAGGAAAAAATTCAGGAACGCATGGGCAGAATATTACTGCATGTATATCCAATTTTATGAAAAAGAAGGAATTCCAATATGGGGACTTTCAGTTCAGAATGAACCGGAAGCTGTACAAACATGGGATTCATGTATATACACTGGCGATGAAGAACGTGACTTCATTAAAAAGTTTTTGGGCCCTGCATTAGACAATAACAATCTGCTTGATAAAAAACTCATAATATGGGACCACAACCGTGATATTATGTTAGAACGAGCTAGAGCCGTGCTATCAGACCCAGAAGCAGCAAAATACGTATGGGGAACTGGTTTTCATTGGTACAACGGCAATCATTTTGACGAAGTCCAAAAAGTTCACGACGAATTCCCCGATAAAGAGTTAATTTTTACTGAGGGCTGTCAAGAGGGCGGTCCTCACAATGGGTCTTGGGATTTAGGAGAACGATATGCAACATCTATAATTAACGATCTTAATAGGTGGACAGTAGCTTGGATTGATTGGAACTTGATCCTTGATGAGCAAGGTGGCCCAAACCATGTGGGTAATTATTGTAGTGCACCCATTTTAATTGATACTGCTGCACAAAAAATTCAATATCAAAGCTCTTTTTATTATATCGGACACTTTTCTAGATTTATCAAGCGTGGGGATGTAATTATTGACTGTCAAAATGATACAGAAGAACTGCTTGCCCTGTCATCTATCAATAAAAGCGAAGACATTGTAACCGTGATAATGAACAAACATGATTCTGAAATTCATTTTTGCTATGATAATAATTTAGAGATTAAGCCTCTATCTATGCCTGCTCGTTCAATTATTACCATCGTTGATAGCCACTGAAATGATAGTGCAAATATCTCCATGAAAGATTTACTTTTTAAAATATCTGACTTTAATGAGATCGACCCATTCTTGATGACGATCACGAGTGCGTCTGACCATTGGATGTACATCAGCAGTTCTGGTTGTTTGACAGCTGGTAGACAGAAACCTGATTATGCATTATTTCCTTACATAACTGATGACCTGCTTCATAAAAATGCAGGCTCGACCGGGCCAATAACCGCTATCAAATTTGGTAAAAAAAACAAACACTCTTTATGGCAACCTTTTTCATCCCAGATTGATGATTTCAAAAAGGAAAGAAATCTTTACAAAAACAGCCTAGGTAATAAAATCAAATTTGAAGAGTTCAACCATACAAATGGACTCACTTTTAGTTACAGCTGGCATTCCTCTGAAGAATTTGGCTTTGTTCGTAAAGCAATCCTTAAAAATGATAGCGATGATACAATACAAATAAGTTTAGTTGACGGATTGAGAAATATTATGCCTGCAGGTGTTGAACTTCGAACGCAACAGAGTATGAGTAATCTTGCAAATGCTTACAAGGTTTCTGAATACAATCAAAATTACAATTATGCACTTTATTACTTAAATGCGTTGCTCTTAGACACCCCAGAACCGGGCGAGTCTTTAAATACAAATATTGTATGGTCATATTATGATGGTAAAAATGAAGTTTCACTCAGTGAAAAATCATTTGATAAATTCATCCTTGACGATGTCTTCCTTAAAGATCATCTATTAAAAGGCAAGCCAGGAAGTTATCTGAAATATATTGAAAAAGAATTAGATCCTGGCGAAAGAATCTCCTGGTACATCATCGGGGATGTAAAAAAGTCACAAAAAGATGTAACAGGAACCATTGCGCACCTAAAAAAACCTCCAACAATTAAGAAAAAATTAGAGAAAAGCATAAAAGAGAACTATCTTGCATTCGAAAAGTATGTCGGCTCGGCTGACGCATTCCAGTGTACAAATAATAATGTTAACGATTTACACCACACTGCAAATGTTACCTATAACGTTTTAAGAGGAGGTGTTTTTCTTAATAATTACAAAATTAAAAGGGGCAATTTTCTTGATTTTGTCAAAAAAAGGAATGTCCAACTTTGGAATAATTATAACTCTAAAATTAATAAACTTCCTGAAGAATTTGATCTGAAGATGTTGAAAAAATTTGGAGATAATTCAAAAAACCATTCTCTGATGAGACTCAGTAGGGAATATCTCCCCCTCACACTTGGAAGAAGACACGGTGACCCAAGCAGGCCATGGAATTATTTTAACATTATAGTTAAAGATACTAATGAGCAACCAAAAATGTATTACGAGGGTAATTGGCGAGATATCTTCCAAAACTGGGAAGCGCTGGCACTCAGCTATCCGGAATCTATAGAATCAATGATTTGTATTTTTTTAAATGCAACTTCTATTGATGGTTACAACCCTTATCGAATAACAAGCGAGGGTATAGACTGGGAAGTAATTGAACAGGATGACAGCTGGAGCCACATTGGGTACTGGAATGATCATCAAATTATTTACCTGCTTAAACTCTTAGAGCATTTTACTGATTTTTATCCAGGGAAGTTAGAAAACCTACTCTGCAAAAAGATTTTTAGCTACGCAAACATCCCTTATAAAATAAAAAGTTTTAAAAAAATGGTGGAGAACCCCAAAGAAACAATTGATTTTGAATTAGATAAGCACGTTTACATAATGGATTTAGTGCAAGAAATAGGTTCAGACGGAAGGCTAATACTTGATCAAGAAAACGCAGTCCACCATGTAAATATGTTTGAAAAACTATTGGTCTTGTCTTTGGCTAAAATTTGTAATTACGTACCTGGTGCAGGTATATGGCTAAACACACAGCGCCCTGAATGGAACGATGCGAATAATGCATTAGTTGGCAACGGAACGTCTATGGTCACACTCTATTACCTTAGAAGGTTTCTTGACTATTTCAATCAACTACTTTGTAATATAAAAATTAGTGAAATCAAAGTGACATCTCAGGTTCACTGGTGGTTCGAGAATGTTAGAAAAATTATAACTAATGACTCGAAAAAGCACAATGCCTTTTCAGATAGGGATAGGATGTCCTATCTCGCTAGTCTTGGAAAGATATTTGAAAAATATAGAGATCAGGTCCGGAACTCAGAATTAACTAAAGAAGATAGTATATCCGTTGAAAAAACAAAAGATTTTATAACTACTTTTTGTTTGCATGTTGATGAAACGATATACTTAAGTAAATCAGAGAACAATCTATTCGAAGCATATAAAACAATTGAAATTGACGACAAAGAGGAGACGGTTAATGTAAAAAAACTTGATCTAATGCTTGAAGGTCAAGTAGCGGCACTTAGTTCTCAAGTATTAGGTACCTCCGACATCCTTGCTACGTTAACCTCTCTTTTTTCGAGCCAATTATATCGTTCAGACATGAAAAGCTTTATCTTATATCCTGAGAAGGAGGCGACTCCATTTTTAAATAAGAACATTATAGCTCCTGAATCGCTAGAAAAGAGTAAGGTGCTTCAGGAAATGATCTCTGAAAAAAATTCATTAATAGTTGATGTAGATCATGACGGCAATTGTCGATTTAATTCAAACTTCAGAAACAGCTTTGACCTGGGTCATGCTCTTAATAGACTAGAGAATGAAGGAATACTCACTGGCATAGATAATAAAGAATTAGAAATTATTTTCGAGATCTTCGAGTCTGTATTTAATCATCGAGAATTCACTGGTAGATCTGGAACAATGTTTTCATACGAAGGTATTGGGTCAATCTACTGGCACATGATATCCAAACTGCTCCTTGCAACCCAAGAGTGTTACTTCTCGATGCTAAAAGATATCAATACAAGAGAGCATGAACTAAACACTGTTGGATCTCTCTATTATAAAATACGAAATGGATTAAGCTCGGATAAAACGCCGGCCGAATATGGAGCTTTCCCATTTGATCCTTACTCCCACACACCATCACATTCTGGTGCACAGCAGCCTGGAATGACCGGACAAGTTAAAGAAGAAATTTTGACAAGGTTTGGAGAACTTGGATGCTTAATTGAAGATGGAAGTATCTTTTTTAAACCTTACCTATTACGCTCTGAGGAATTTCTTCTGGATAGAAAGACTTTTTGGTATTTTGACACAACAAATAGAAAGATAAATTTATCGATCGAAAAAAATCAATTAGCCTACACTTATTGTCAAGTGCCAGTCATATATTCAAAAACAGAAAGTGGTCCTAGTTTAAAATTGACTTTCAGAGACGGTGAGGTAAAAATTATAAAGGGAAATAAAATTGATCGCGGAACTAGTGAATCAATTTTTAATCGTTCAGGCAAAGTACAACGAATTGATTTTGATGTCGATAAAAAAGAATTATTTAACAAATCATCTATAAACAAATAAAAAAAATGAAAAAAATAATCATATATGCAACCATATCATTTTCCATTCTTACTGCGAATGGTATTTTAAAATTAGAGGACAGTAAAATTGTAAATGAGCACAGCAAGCCAGTATACCTGAAGGGATGTAACCTTGGAAACTGGCTAATGCTTGAAATGTGGATGCTTGATTATCACAATTTCTCTGAAAATGGTATTGAAGACCAATATAGATTTATAAAAACTCTCGAAGATAGGTTCGGGAAAGACAAAGCAGAGACACTGATGGACATTTATCGAGAAAACTGGATAAATGAGGATGACTTTGATGTAGTCAAATCATATGGTATGAACACTATTCGCTTACCATTTGACTATAAAATTCTAATGAATTCGGATGCCAGACCATTTAAACTTAAAGAGAACGCATGGTACTGGCTTGATTTTGCAATCAAAGTAGCTAAATCAAAAAATATGTATGTAATTCTTGATATGCATGGCGCACCCGGGAGACAAAGCGAGATGGACCATTCAGGACGATCAGGATACAATAAGCTTTGGACCAATAAAGATTATCAAGACCAAATGGTTTGGTTGTGGGAAAAGATTTCCGATCGCTACATAAATGAACCCGTTGTGGCAGCCTATGATTTATTGAATGAACCTTGGGGAAGTGGGGATAAAGAGCTGAAGAAAATAATTTTAAGAACCTATGATGCAATTCGGAAAAAAAACGATAAGCATATTATTATTTTCCCGGGGCATCGATGGGGTATAGATTTTTATAAAGAGATAAAATCCAGTAAAATTGAAAACGTTATTTACACAATGCATTTTTATCCTGGGCTTTTTGGTAACGGGGTTCCTAAACCATATACACATGTAGACTATTTTAGAAATGGCCTTCAGGACTGGATAAAAAAAATGGAAGAGTTTAAAGCCCCTCTACTCGTTGGTGAATGGAATGTAGTGCACAAGACTGCAGGTGGAGGCGAAATGATGCGCCGTTATTCGGACTTTTACGAACAGCTACATTGGCCAGCAACCATGTGGTCCTATAAGGTACTGACAAGTAAGGGAGGCATTCCAGAAGGATCTTGGGGGCTTGTTACAAACTCAGATCCGCTTAATCACGTTGACCTGACCAAAGCAAGCTACAATGAAATAAAAGCTTGGTTTGAATCTTTTGGCTCAATGAAAATCCAAAAGGACAAAGATCTATATTACTGGTTTACTACAGAATCAGAACTTTCACCACTTGATTCATACCCCCAAAAACCTGCAACAATTAATGTTGCGCCAGATCAGGATCCTTTGCCAGGAACATGGAAAGCTACAGACATTGGCAAAGCTTTAGATGGTGGGCAAAAAATATCAAATAAGCAGTGGTTTA
>CAJWHU010000024.1 GCA_913041325.1 uncultured Fidelibacterota bacterium
ATTGTGAAAGATCCATCATCACCTGTTGATGTACCCAATTCAGAGCCCTCAACCACCACATTTGCCCCTACAAGAGGGTCTCCTGTTTTTAAATCAGTAACGGATCCGTTAACACTTACTTGCGCAACTAATACTGCGGACAATAGTAAGGATGTTAGGCCCAAAACTCGCGCAAAACGATTCATATACATCTCCTTTGGTTTTTTTAACAAAGTAATATTGAAAAGCAATCTGCTTAGTTTAGTTAAAATACTAATAATATGAAAATACATTACTACAAAAATTCACTTAAAGCAATTGCAACAGCGTTAGGATAATGTTAGTTAACAATGGAGTGTGCTGCTACTGAAAGAGATTTAGAGTCTCCTCTTTTTGAAGAGGTTGGATGCATTTTTTAGAATTATTTTTAGAATGATTAACAAAGCTTGATACGGGGTAATATGATAAAGACCGATTAGATTTGAGATCCATTAGTTTTTCATCATTTTTATCGTTAATGTCTAACCAGATGTCAATTTTGTCATCATCAATTATTAAGGGCATTCTATTGTGTATATGCTCTATGTGTTTTGAAGCCTGAGTTGTAACTATTACGTAAGAATCTACTTTTCCATGTTCACTCTCTATTGAAGTCCACAAGCCAGCCAATGCCATTATTTTTTTATTGCTATTGTGTAGATAATACGGAGACCTTTTTTCTTGAGATTTTTCCCATTCAAAATAACCATCCGCAACCACAATGCATCTGTTGTTTTTGATCAGGCCCCTAAAGGATGCCTTGGTACCTATAGTTTCATAACGAGCGTTGATTATATTTGATGATAAGCTCATGTTTCTTGACGAGGTGGGTGTTATGCCCCATCTCATTCTTTTAACCACTTTTGAATTGTTTTTGTTTATCAATATTGGAGAGAATTGGCTTGGTGCAATATTGTAGCTGGGTATATAATTATCCATACGCCATTCATCGATATAAAGGTCTTCAACAATTTTTTCAATTGTCTTTGTTAAAGTTTTTCTTCCACACATTCTATCTTTAAAGTAAAAATTTTCTTTTGTAATGTGAAATACATTTACAACTTCAATGGATGATATTAATCAGAATTAATCCAGGAAGATAAAATATGATAAAATTAGTGTTACTACGCCATGGTGAAAGCCGATGGAATTTAGAAAATAAATTCACTGGATGGACAGACGTAGATTTAACCAAAAACGGTGAGATGGAAGCAATAGGCGCAGGAACAGTACTCAAAAAAGAAGGTTTTGAGTTTGAT
Source organism: uncultured Fidelibacterota bacterium (assembly GCA_913041325.1). The sequence continues at coordinate 1,278 of CAJWHU010000024.1, forward strand.
GTAGTGTATACATCGTTGCTTAAAAGGGCCAATCGAACTATGGATCTATGTCTTGGTGAGATGAAAATCAAAAATGTAGACATAAAATACAGCTGGAAGCTCAATGAACGTCATTACGGAGCTCTGCAGGGGTTAAATAAAGCTGAAACTGCAGACAAGTATGGAGATGAACAAGTTTTGATATGGCGTAGAAGCTATGCTATACCTCCACCCGAGCTGGATATAAACGATGATAGGCATCCGCGATTTGATTCACTATATAGTAAAGTAGACCCAAAGGATTTACCAGCTTCCGAGTGTTTAAAAGATACTGTTGACCGTTTTATTCCATATTGGGATGAGTTCATTAGACCTGATGTTAAGAATGGTAAGCGAGTGCTAATTGTTGCGCATGGTAATTCACTCAGAGCCCTTGTAAAATATATCGATAAAATATCAGATAATGATATTCTTAAGCTCAACATACCCACTGGTATACCTCTTGTATATAATCTAGATGGTAGTCTAAAACCAATTAAAAAGTATTACTTGGGTGATGAACATGCGATAAGTAAAAAGATATCAGCTGTAGCAAATCAAGGGAAATCTAATTGAAGACCCTATTTAGTAGCCCTGACAAACGTACACCACCTTGCAGAAGTCGTTGTTCTAGCATCGGTTTGTGCGTGTAGAAATATTTGTACTCCCAGTTATAATCCTGTTCAGAAAATGCATAACATTTTTTCCTGTAATCGCGTGATTCATGTACGTAAACGATTACTGGATCTTTTTGCCAGTTTTTAATTTTCTTTGCGTCAACATCCAACAAAATATAGTTAGCAAATTCTGTGTAGCTTAAATTTTGTTGATTGATCAGATGTGTATCCCAAACAGCATGTAGTCTTGTAGACTCTCCAAACCACTTTAGCTGCACATCGTTTCCCCCTCTATCCCTACCATTACCAACATGCAAAGGCTGATGCAGATCTCCTACAATATGTATTAAAAACTTCAGTGCAATCTGTTTTTCTTCTAGTGATGAACTTTTATCCTTCAAAGTCTCTGCAAACTCTAAGACTTTCTCGACAGCAAGTCCTCTGTGCTTACCTTTTTCATAATCTTCATCATCCCCTACGGTGCACCAGTGCCATTCTCCGGCATGTTTCCAATTAGGATCTGATTTGATTTCATCAGCCCATGTGCTCATCCTTGATAAATCAGTGTGGCCTATGATCTCTCTTATTTTCATTTTTGAATTTTCGGTGAGATAGGTTTCTGCGATTTTGCCCACCACACGATGACCAGTATTGCCCCACGCATGAAGAGACTTAACCAAAACAAGAATGAAAAAGTATTTTCTCAATTTATGCTGGATTGTGTAAAAATTTCACTAATATATTTAGCTTTTTAGACTTAATTAGCAATGAATCCAAATATCATTCTCGGATATTTATCCGTCGCTAGCAAAAATCCCATATCGTCTAACCTTGCTACTCCTTCCCAGTTCCGTGAGTCATTTTCATCTAATATCAATTGTATTGGTTCACTATTGCTGATGATAATTTCATTATCCTTTATTTCCAGTTCAATGAGTCTTTCGACCGCATCCATATCTTTAGGACCATTTTTCTTCTCAAAATTGTTAAATGTAGCATTAGTTTTTGGCTTCAGTAGTTTTTTATCTCCGGGCCAAAAATAATTTATGCACCAAAACTTACCGTTATTATCTACTTTGGTCGCATCTGTAATGCGATATTCGATGCTGGGAAAATCAATTTGAGAAATAGTCTTGTCTATTATTGATAAAGCTTTTTGTGTTGCTTGTTTCTGCAGGTTTGCTCCATTTGCTTCAAAAATTGCATAAATTTTTTTGTTCCAAGTAACAATAGATTCGTATGTCATATTCTTTACTTGTATCGGAGTCTTGATGTTTTTCAAATTTTTTCTCGGGATTGTTACTGCATAGGTACTACGGTCAACATCACCCCATATTAGGTAGCTCTCCATGATTCCGTCATTTTCTGCCTCGACGGTGATATAAATGTTATCTTCAACAAAACTAATTCCTTCAAAGCCTTCGAACCCGGGTATAAGGTCTGCATAATTTGGTGCGTTGAATTTTGTCTGCTTAGGTGTTAACGGTTTTTGATCCATTGTATCTTGGTTTTTTATGGCAGCAATGATTTGGTTTTTTTCTAAGGAAAACAGAAAACCATTTTGGTTTTCTGGGAGAAAAAACAATCGATTTTCAAACCAATCCATGCCAGAAATTTCCTGCTTTGGGTTAGTGATCAATCCAGATAGTTCTATTTCGAAGATAGATAAATTTCCTCCATATATGACACTTGACATAGTAAAACAGAATATGTGGTAGAGAGTTCTCATGATTGTTCAACTTTTTCGCAAAGGTTTTTTAAAAATTCAAAAGAGTAAATTCCGTCATGATGTCCATCCTTCCAAAACGGTCTAATTGCGTAATGACCAATGGGCTGTAACCCAGTTAAGATGTAGCTATCAGTGCTCATTTCTTTTGGCGGCCCTTTGTATACATTACCGAAAACGTCGGTTTCACCTGCGCAATGTGCACAAGGGCAAGAGTCTCTAAGTAGTTTTAGAGGCACAAAACCTTCTGAGGAGTCATTCCATTGGATTAATAGAAGGTCGTTAAGAACTTCATAAGATTGTAGGTTTAATTGTGCCATTATTTTACAATTGTAATTTTTTTCGTCTGGAAAACATCATTACTTTTTAGGACCAAAAAATATATACCACTTGGGTTGTATTTAGAATCCCATTGCAACCTCGTCTTTCCATCTTTTAACCAACCATTGTAGACGTTTTCTATTTTTTCTCCATTTAAATTAAATAAATCCAACGTAATGTAATTCAAATCGTCAGCTATTAATATATCAATATTCAAATTTTTATTAAATGGGTTTGGATAAGTTTGACTAACCATTGCCGTTCGCGGAATGGGAATATTTTGTCTCAATTTTAAATCAGGTAGGGTTATTTTGTTAAAGTTGAAGGCCCCATTACTTATTGAAATAATGTGAGGGGGAAAATAGAATGCTGGTTTTAGCATGGTAGTATTGAAATTTCCCATAAAAGAAGTGTCGCTAGCTTCCGTTATTTCTAGTTGTCCAGAAATTCCAAAATATATGTTTGATGATAAAGATGCAAATATTTCTTCGATTGCGTTACCAGAGCTATCGGTGCTAGAAGTATCTGTTATGTTTGCGAATAATTGAGTTACAGATATTGAATCTAATCCGGGAATTAAAATTATTAAGTTTTCTAAACTTAGGGGATTACTTTCATCTCCATCTCCGGGTATATCCCAAAATCTAGGTTCCAATGGGTATGTAGTATCTCTTAAAACGGATAGAAAAAGATCGTATTCATCATTAGATTGTTCTGTAATTGAAGCCAATATTATTATAGAGGAGTCAATCGCTTCGTTTGACAGGCAGAATCCAGAGGCTATTGTATCTTCGATTACTGATGAAAAAAGACCGCTTTCAGTACCAGAATAATTAAATGTTATTTCTCCTTGGTAGGCGCTTTGGCCAAATAATGTAGAAAGTAAATTTAGTAGAATACCTTTTTTATAAAATAACTTAATTACTTGTATCAAAATTCATAGCCAATGGATATACCCCCGTCAAGCCAACCAGTGGTGCCCTTGTCTTTATTGATCAAGTTTGATCTAGATGTTATCCTAAGTTCGATGGGGACATCATCACTATCCATATCCAAATAGCCTCCTAAATAATTTCCGAGTGGGATATCAATGCTACCGCCAACTATAAAACCTGTTGTCAACTTACTTCTATCATTTTGATATACCCCTGTGCAAGCTGTCATACTAACGCTGGTTTCTCCTATAAATAAGCCGGGGCTCAATCCAATTTGGAACGCTGGCCCACCAAAATTTTGTCCTTCAAGATCGTTTTTTTGCTGAAAATTATAGTAAAGAAATTCTGCAATCACATTCATAAAAAAATCTCCAGCGAATATTCCAAATGGCGAGCCTACTGAAACACCAATAATTGGATTGTCCTCGTCAAATTCTTCAAATGAAGCGGCTTTGAAAACCGGATATCCAGTATAAACATTCAGGCTCCAATTAGGAATGATAACATATTCAACATCGTAATCGTCTTCTTCCAAAAGATTATTGTTCCCATAATTTTGAGGCTGTATAAATTGTCCGTTTTCGAAAAATAATGCTACCTTTCCGTTTGCAACAAGTATAGTGCCATCATACAATTTTAGAGAATCGATGTTTTCCATGCGAATTTCCTCGGAGAAAGTCAATCCCATGGGTGTAATACTAGCATAATTAGCATTAACACTTTTGATATTGCCTTCTATAGTTGTCCCATCATTAAAAACAATTATCCCACCAGCGGGATGGATAAAGCTTGTAAAGATAAAAATGTAAATTAAGTTTTTCATATTTCTGCGCCTTTGGTTATACATAAAAATACCAAAATTAACGGGTTTATACAAAAGGGTGGTCTTGAGTGGAGCATGAGGAATGTGTGGGCCCACAGGGATTCGAACCCCGAACCAACAGATTATGAGTCTGCTGCTCTAACCGTTGAGCTATGGGCCCAAATAAGTCGAAAAATTACTTTCTATGCAATCTTAATCCAACCAATTCAAAAAAATTATGGAGGACAAATTATTTTAAGCCATATTTGCATTTGTGAATATTATTAAACATAATCGCATTCATTAACCTAGATCCCATTTAGATTTAACAGAGTCAAATGAAAAGAAAAAAACCAACTCATAATACCTACAGATGCAAAGGTATCAATAATGCTATCGCTCTTTTGGGTTCAGATAGGTTTCAAATTGTAGAAGTATGTATTGCTAGGTTGAGCGCTGCCAGTAAAAATAAGATGGTTAATCAAATGATTTCAGGGTACAAAGTAAACTACATGGATAAGGATCAATTTTATAAAAAATACCCTGACAAAAAAAGTCAAGGAATTTTAATTAAATTCTCTGGACAACTGACATTTAATGCTTTACCAAATTTTCAAAATTCAAATGATGTTTGTCTTTTAGCGTTAGACCAGATAAGCGACCCGCAAAATTTTGGGCAAATAATTAGAACATCTGAATGTGCTGGAGTAGATGGAATTATCTTCCCTAAGTATAATGCTTCGTCTGTAAGCCAAACTGTACTGGATGTCAGCCAGGGCGCTTTTGTTAGTATACCCCTTTATGAGATAACAAACTTGAGTCAAGAACTTATTGAGCTAAAAAAAGATGGTTTTTGGGTTGTGGGCATAGAGAATAATATTAAAGCAAAAGCATGGCATCAAATAGACTATAATGGGAAAATAGTTATTGTCGTTGGCAGCGAAGGCAAGGGCATAAGAAAAAAGATATTAGGCATGTGTGATTTTATTGCGACAATTGAGATGCAAGGTAAATCCAACTCCCTAAATGTCAGCGCTGCTACATCTGCAGTTTTGTTTGAAAGATTGAGACAAATGAGAAAATAAATAATGCCAACAACACACGATTATGAATATGATAAAAGAAATGAAAGTATTTACATTTATGTAAATGGTGAATTTTTCCACCGCCATGAAGCAAAAGTATCGGTGATGGATAGCGGTTACCTGCTTGGCGATGGTGTATGGGAAGGGATAAGGCTACATAATGGATACCTTGTTCATCTGAAAGATCACATTGATAGACTATTTCAGGGTGCAAAGGCAATAAAAATGGATATAGGATTATCTTCTGAGGAAATCATTTCTGAAATACGGCGAACCCTGGACAAAAATGAAATGCAAACCGATGCCCACATTAGACTAATAGTTTCAAGGGGAATAAAAAAAACACCGTACCAACATCCGAAAGTGACTATCGGTGAGCCTACAATTGTAATAATTCCGGAGTATAAAATAGCGAGCCCAGATGTGTCTAATAATGGTATAAGATTAGGGACTGTTGAAACAATAAGGGATAATAGAATTCAAGATCCACGAATTAATTCTTTGAGCAAACATAACTGCATAGCTGCTTGCATCGAAGCTGACGCCATGGGTGTAGATGAAGGTCTTATGCTAGACCCCAATGGAAATGTTGCCACCTGTAATTCTACTAATTTTTTTATAGTCCGAAATAATGAAGTCTGGACATCTAAAGGAGAATATTGTTTAAACGGTATTACAAGGGGAAGTATAATAAGATTATGTAAAATAAATGGTATAGCGATAATGGAAAAGGATTTTCAGTTGGATGATGTTTATAGCTCTGAAGAGGTTTTCGTTACAGGTACTTTTGCTGGGATCATTCCTGTCATATCCGTTGATGGGACAATAATTGGCAAAGGAGTTAGGGGGGATATAACAAAAGAACTACAACATCATTATAAATCTGAAATAGAAAGGTTAGCGACTAATAGATGAAAGGGATTACAATTGCTATGTGGTCAGGCCCAAGAAGTTTATCAACAGCAATGATGCGATCTTTTGAAAACAGAAATGATACTTATGTTATTGACGAACCATTTTATGCGCATTTTTTAGATCAAACAAAACTTAATCATCCAGGAAGAGATTCAGTAATCCAATCCCAGAGTACTAATTGGGATGAAATTGTAAAACTTTGTATCGGTAAAAGTCCTCAAAGTGACAAGGCTGTTTTTTATCAAAAACAGATGGCACATCATAATCTCCAAGGCTTTGATATAAGTTGGATAAAAAAGGTTAAGAATTGTTTATTAATACGCGATCCACTGTACGTAATTGCAAGCTATAATAAAAAGTTCCCTCTCCACGATGAGAGGCAATTAGGCTATCTTCAGCAAAAAAAGATTATGAATTTTTTAAAAAAAGTTAATGGAGAATATCCTATCATTATTGATGCTTATGATATTCTCAATGAACCAAGATCTATGCTTAGAATTTTATGCAACAGTTTAGGGATTAGATTCTCCGAAAAAATGCTTTCTTGGCCAAAAGGGAAGCGTTCATCAGATGGCGTTTGGGCTCCTTTTTGGTATGGTCAGGTAGAAAGGACAACAACATTTGTTCCATTCAAAAAAAAAGACATTAAGCTAAGCGAGAGTCTTTTAACTGTGTATAAAAAAAGCTTAGATATATATCTAGAAATGCATGAAAAGAGATTGAAGCACAAGACCTTTTTGTAAATAAAAATGCGTCCGATTAGAGAACGCATTTTTATTTTAAGTAGCTGACCTCACAATGCCAGCAACGTGGATTTATTTTGCTGATAAATTGGAGGTCAGCAAATTACTTGAATTAGACAACTGATCACCCCCTTTTAGTTTAGTTAGTGAAATTTCCACTTACCGATATTAAAAGAGAATAATTGTATAAGTCAAAACAAAACAGACTTTATTCAATTATTATCCCTAGGCGGTAGTACAACTCTTACAGCTTTTTAGAGATCCTTTTTATTTCGCTCTGGATCAGATCTATTTCATCGAGGGTTAGTTCAGTTCCGACAAGGTCTGTTTTTTCTTCCCATATTAAAAACCACTTTTCATATCTAGATGTAATGGATCGAATATTTTGTATATCAAATTTTTTTTCATTTACCGTTTCATTAACTTTTTTATTTCGGCTCAAATTAATTTTTCTAAAGATATTATACGAACTTTCATTTATACCCAAAGTTTTTCCCCTTCCAAAAACCAAGTGGTCATTAACAATATTTTCGTAAACTAGTAATTCTTTCAGCAAAGTTTCACCATTCTCAGTTGGTTTTGATATGGGGACGTAGTGAACATAGGGAAGGAAGCTAAGTTTATTTTTGATTCTTTTTTGTACAATTTTGTAATCAAATTCAAAGCTAGATTGAAAAGGTATTTTGTTTGATAAAAAGTTACTACAACCAGATATAGCAACTGTGCAAAAGAGTGTAAGCACTCTCTTTAGCAAGAAAACACCAATTTTGGTTCGAATTTGACGTACCTTGCCGCCAAACAAACAATGTTGGACAATTTATCCAAGTAGAACTCCGCATATTAGGTTAATATATAACCTTTACAAACTTAATCTTTCTAGTTAATCTAAAGCAAGGTATATATTAAATTACTTAAATTCATATATAATTGGATATAGAGATTATCAAATTGAGTATTTACATTTTAAAAAACGTTTGTAAAAACATATATGTTTATTAAAAATATGCGTATGAAGATTTATATACTAATAGGAGTTATAATCATGAGCTCATGTACTAATATGAAGCCACCAATTGCAGAAAAAAAATCACACAATATAGTAACCCACGGGCATTCTAGGGAGGATAACTATTATTGGATGAGGTTGACCGACGAGCAAAAATCTTCAAATGCTTTTGATGAGCAGACAAAAAAAGTGGTTAATTATATAGATGATGAAAATGAGTTCACTAAAAACAATCTAGAAAAAACTGAAGTTCTGCAAGAAAAATTATTCAATGAAATTATTGGTAGAATTAAAAAAGATGACCAGTCGGTGCCATATCTAAAAAATGGTTATTTTTATTATCATAGGTATGAAAAGGGGAAAGAATATGCTATTCATTTTCGTAAAAAAAACAGTATAAATAGTGAAGAAGAGATTATACTAGATGAAAATGAGCTAGCATATGACAAAGATTATTTTGAGTTGGGAGGGAAATACATTAGTCCAGATAATCAATGGCTTGCTTTTAGTACGGACACTCTAGGTAGAAGATTTTATAGAATCTATATCAAAAATTTAGTCACCGGAAAAATTTTAGATCATTTTATCTCTAACACCGAAGGTGACGTCGCCTGGGCAAACGATAATGAAACTATCTATTATACAACTAAAAATAAGATAACATTGTTATCAGATAATATTTACAGGCACAATATACATACTGACTCAAAAAAAGATATTTTAGTGTACAAGGAAGAGGATAATGAATTTTATATAGGTGTATATCGTTCTAAATCTGGTAAATATATAATTATTTGGAATAGCAGCACCTTAGTTAGTGACTATCATATATTAAGATCTGATAACCCGGAAGGAAACTTTGTTAATTTCACACCAAGGAAGGCTCACCATGAATATTCCATCGAACATCAAAACAATAAATTTTACATAATAACTAATTGGGAAGCTAAAAATAATCGCCTAATGACAGTATCTGATGAGATGACGAGTATTGAGAAGTGGGAAGAAATAATTCCGCAAAGAGAGAATGTTCATTTAATGGATATTGATGTTTTTAAAAATCACCTAGTATTAAATGAAAGAATTGATGGGATCTCCAAGCTAAGGGTAATCAGCCAACACAAAAATTTGGATAGATACATTGATTTTGATCAAGAGGTGTACACTACTTACATTTCAGTAAATGAGGATTATAATTCAAATAAATTACGCTTTGTATTTAATTCATTGGTTTACCCTAAAACTACGTATGATTATGACATGGAATCTGATCAAAAGATATTGCTCAAGATGCAGGATGTTCTGGGTAGTTATGACCCCCAAAATTATACCTCAAAAAGGATCAATGTAATAGCGAGAGACGGCAATATTATCCCAGTATCAATAGCATACAAAAAAAGTTTGCGAAGTCAATTACCTCAAAACCTACTGTTATATGGATATGGATCATACGGTAGCACGGAAGATCCATATTTCAGTAATGTTATACCAAGTCTTTTAGACAGGGGCTTTATATATGCGATTGCGCATGTAAGGGGAAGCCAAATCAACGGACGGAAGACCTACGATGATGGTAAGTTGTTTAATAAAATGAATACTTTTAATGATTTCATAGATGTGGGTCGATATCTTATTGAAAATCAATATACCGATGAAGAACATCTATTTTGCTCTGGAGGCAGTGCTGGAGGTCTTTTAATTGGAGCGGTGATTAATATAGAGCCTACAATGTGGAAAGGTGCTATAGCTCGAGTGCCATTCGTGGATGTAGTGACAACGATGCTGGACCCTACAATACCTCTTACCTCAAATGAGTGGGATGAGTGGGGAGACCCACGAGAAAAAAATTATTACGATTACATGCTGTCGTATTCCCCCTACGATCAAATAAAATTTGCAGAATATCCTAATTTGTTTGTTACAGCAGGTTTTTTTGATTCTCAAGTGCAATATTGGGAGCCCTTAAAATGGGTGGCAAAACTCAGAGATCATTGGAAAGGAGCAAACAAACTTCTTCTATACACAAACATGGACGCGGGTCATGGAGGAGATTCTGGTAGATTCAAAAGGTATAGGGAATACGCAATGCAATATGCATTCCTACTTGATATCGCAGAAATAACTGATTGAGCGAATCACAATAGATGTGAGTTCTTTGTAACAAAAACAATCTCTCTCGATATTACTTTAATAATTCCTGCAACAGGAATCGCGAAAAGCATTCCAAGTGGTCCTATTAATGTTCCACCTATTAGCAATACCAACATCACTGCCATTGGATGTAAACCAACACTATCTCCAACAACAAGCGGCGTAATAAAATTATTATCTATTTGTTGAACGACAATAAACATTAATATTATATCAAAAATATAAAATGGTGAAGGGAGTATATTAAAAATCTGGTGATTTAGCGCAATCTCGCTCCCCACATTGTTCATAATAGCAATTAAAATAGCAGGTATCATACCTATGAATGGTCCTACCATGGGAATTAAGTTTGCCAGACCTGCAATAATTCCAATAAATACAATTAACGTAATGTTTGCCCCTAGTTGATTCAAAATAAAAAGTCCAGTTATGGATAGAGCAGCAACACTACTAGCGGCTAAAATTTGCCCCCTGAGATATTTTGAAATTTGCTGCTCTATGTTGTAGATCATTCTCAAACCAACTTCTAAATACTTATTGGGTATAAAGCGAACTAGAGATCTTTTAAAATCATGGTACTCTATTAGTAGGATTATTGTAAATATTAGAACCATAAACACAATGAAGAAGAAACCCCCTGCTGAGCCCAATAAAGAAAGAAGATACTGAAAAATTCCTAGCATGCTATTTTTTGCCATTAAAATGAGGTTATCACTGTCAGGAATCGAGCTACTTATGAATTCAGGTATTAGATTTTTAACTTTTATTGAAAGATTTCCGATGCTTGATGAAAAATCGTCTTCCTGAATTTTCCCTGTGAACGACTTTATTTGTTCACTTAAGCTTGAAAAAAAACTACCTATAAATACAATCATTATTATTATTGAGCAAAGGATCACAGAAAATGCACTTACAGTCCTAGAATTAGTGTATCGTTCCAAACCATCTACAGATTGAAGAAAAATGGTTGTGAACAAGAATGAAAAAATAAGCATTCCTATTATTGGAGCTAAAAAGGGTAAAATTTTTGATGCACCCAAACAAATAATTATGAAAATCAAAAGCCGGTATATTTTCTGTATAGGATCCATCATTGATTTATCTTTGCCAATTCTTCGTTCGTTTTACGCAGTCGTTCTCCAAGGACTCTTGATAGATTGAGTAGTATTTGATTACCTAGTTCGGGGTTCTTTTTCATCAGTGTCAACAAATCTGTCCTAAAGAAACCTATTAATCTGGAGGGGGTAGTTGCAACGGCAGAAGCAGACCGTGGCTCTTCATCAAGAAGGGCAAGCTCACCAAAAAAGTCTCCACCTTCTAGTGATGCGAAAACTGTTTCTGAATCATTATCAATTATTTTTACGGATCCATCAATTAGAACATACATTCCCTCTGCAGGTGCGTGTTTCTTAAAGATGTATTCATCAACCTTATATGTTCTTTCATGGGTTAAACGCGCAACCTCATCTAAATCTTTCTTTGATAAATTTTCAAATATAGGTATAGTTTTTATGACGGTAATTACTGGATCGTCATCTCCAGCTTTGCGGAAAAAGTTTTTATACAAAGTTTTCATTTTTAGATTTGTTTACAATATACCATAAAGTGTTTTGAATAAAAAAAATTCCCGATCATCATCGGTTTTTTAAGAAGAACAAAAATTGTATTATTGAAAATTAATGTAACTCACAATCACTCCACCAATGTTCACCACACTCGCATTCATTTCCCATACGATCCCAACACTCTTTATCAATATGCCATTCCATTACTTTACCATCCACCGTTTTATTATCATAAAAGTATTTTGACGCAATTACACCGTTATCGTACCAATGAGTCCATAAGCTGTCCCGTTGGCCGCTCTTATAATTACCCCTCATTCGGATTTGGCCATTTTCAAACCAATAAGCCCATTCGCCATCACGCATGCCATCTTTATAGGTCCCTACCATTGATTTTGAGCCAATAAAATGAAAAGTTTCTTCTTTGATCAGCTGTAATCCCATTTCAGTATCTTTGTGATATGAGATACTGCTGACTGTGCCGTTGTTATATGTTTCAACGGTTCTAGATGTGTCGTTCCCTTTTATTAGTGGGATAGCAATAATTAGGGCAATGAGACTTTTCTTCATGAACTTAATAATTTATTGTTTATAATCTACAAACGCATTTTGATTAAAAAAACCAGCACATTGAGTCTTACATCTCAACTCTCCTGCGTTGATGTTAATATTCGTTTGTGATTTTAAAATCATTAATATTGGTAAGTGAAACTATTACTTATTGCACTAATCACATTTCTTTATAAAAAAAGAATATTCAAACAATCATTTAAAAATAAATGGTGGAGGGGGGAAAAAATCAGTAATAATTCAAAAGGCACTAAACAAAAAAGATCAAGGGAGGAGTAATATGAAGCCATATCTGCAAGGATTATTAACAGGCTCAATGTTTTCAATTTTAATCATCGTATTTATTGCTGCAACAAAGCAAAAAACTGAAGTTGGGAGATATGAGTATTATATAAGCAATGATGATATCACCCGAAAACACTATGCTCGAATTTTTGATAGTGCAACGGGTATTGTTTATCATAAAACGTTCAGCCCTGGAGGCGAAAAGGTTGACATTAACTGGGTGAACGGCGAGAGAATTGAGAGAAGGCATTTTAGACCTGATATCTCAGTATGGAGGTCAGAATCATTTGAAGAGTATAAAATAGCATACGAAAAAAACAGG
>CAJWHU010000025.1 GCA_913041325.1 uncultured Fidelibacterota bacterium
AAAATCATTGACCAATTGCCAATTTTATTATCTACTATTGCAACTAGCTCGTTGTAAAAGTCCAAATCGTTGCTCAAATAAAGCATTAGTGATTTGTGAATTTTGTAAAGATCCGTATCAACCTTAAGCTCTCTTAGTTTATATGATTCGTTATCGATTTCATATTCACTAATAATTTCAATATCATCATACGCTTTAGACTCTTTTAGTCTGAAAATAGTTTTGCCCACAAAACCTGCAAACTCACTGTTGCCAATCCAAAGAGCTGGAAATTGTATGAACCGATCCAAGTCTAATATTTCCAATTGTATTCTATATCTGTAGTTACCAATAATTAATCGGTCCTTCGACCATTTTATTGATAATGCTCTTCTTTCATGTTTGATGGTTAGATTTACACCGTCCCATTTTAAATGATCTTCAATGGTACCAATTTGCCTAAGTAGCCAAGTGGGTACTCTTAGTTCTTTATTATCATTATAAAGTGATAAGTAGCTTTTTCTGTATAGTGGTTCAATAAGATCTTTAAAGTTTTCTAAAATTATCTTTCTAACAAAACTACCCTTCTGAGTGAGTTCTCCATTATCTCTTGTGAAGTCTCTATTTATAATGACATAGTTGATAATCCTCTCATATGGAGCTAAAAAACTATTAACTGATAATATCATAGAGCTAAATACTTCCCTCAATTTGTCCGGATCTGAGCTAGTATTGTAGTTTGATAGTGCGTCATAGTTTGGATATAACAGAACAGTATTGAATTCTTTCCCATCTCCAACGAGAAAAACTGATTTAACTGTATCAAAGTCTTGGAATAGATTTTCAATTTTTTGTGGAGAAATGGTTTGTCCCCTGCTATTTTTGTAGATATCTTTTTTTCTATCAATGATGTAATAGTGGGAGTCGTTTTCCTTGAAGATATCTTCTGTGTGAAACCAACCGTTACTAAAAAGATTGTTGTTTTCCTTGTAATATCCATCAGCCACGTATGGTCCTTTGATGCATAATTCACCATCATGTTCAATTTTTAGTTTAATTCCTGGCAGAGCAATACCAACAGAATCCGGGCGGTAATCGTTAGGAGGGGTCATCGTTATACCCCCAGTAGCTTCTGTCATGCCGTATCCACTCAGAAGGTTGATGTTATTCTCATGAAAAAAACTAAAAATATCAGGATCTAAATAACCTGCTGCTGATAGTCCCAATTTGAGACGTCCACCTGTAAGTTTTTCGATTTCGTATCTTATTTTTTTCTTATTATCCGAGTCAAGATCTATTATGTCTCGAACCATATTGTGTAGCTGAGTCCATCTTTTTGGGATGCTTATAAAAATTGAGGGGTTAACTAATTTAAAATCATTCAGGAGTGAATTGAATGCAGGTGATTCTGCAAATGTATATGTTGCACCCCAAAAAATGCTGCCCATGAGTTCAAAATATCTACCAAAAGTATGGAAAAGTGGCAAATAACATAAAAAAGTGTCATCTGAACTAACCTGCGGCAATGCAAGGGCACGAGCAAATCGTTTACTGATTATGTGCAAGTTGTTAAAAACTATCCCTTTAGGGTTTGCAGTTGTGCCTGAAGTATACATAATAGTTTGAATATCCTGAATGCTCACTTCATTCATGAGGGCATCAGAATCAAATTTCTCCAAATTATCACCATTCTTTAAAAATTGGTTCCAATTAGTTATGTCCATTAACTTATTTTGATTAAAGTCCAGTGCAATCGTTTGAATTTCATGCTGGTGTTTTATCTCCATCCATTTTTGTGCGGACTCCCTATCGCCAATAAATAGGTTATTGATATCACTATGGTTAATTATGTACGAAATGTTTTCAGGTGTAGAATTCTTGGGTATTGGTATCACTCTTATTCCAAAGGAAAGGCAAGCTAGGTCAATTAAAACGCCTAAAAATTTGTTATGAGTTATGATTCCAACAACTAGAGGAATATCATCATTCTTCAGGGCAAATAGAGCGCGTGCAGTGTTTTTTACTTGTAGCCAAAGTGAATTGTAGCTTATTGATCTAACTTTACCATCCTCGATCAAATAAAATGCTGATTTTTCTTTATAATATTCCGCTCTCTGTTTCAGCAGATACCCTGTATGAAAATTTGAGGTTTTGAGCATGTCGACTACTAGCTCCAACCACTCTTGAGTATCACCCTCTTTGACTACTCTAGCTGATACATTACTGAAATGGGCCAAGTGTAATATTTTATGTAAGAGAAATTTATCTGAGTCTACATTTAACAGATCTTTTATTGTTGGTATAAAGTCAATTTGATCAATGCTGTTGCTATAAACTGATTCCTCCAATTGTAACATCGCTCTTTGTGTGTTTGATACCATGTTAGAAATTAATTCAATTCAACAAATCAATACCTAATCTAATTGTTAGTCAGTTGTTTACGATTGTACATTTAGTAGATTTTATAACCAATTTGACTTTAATGAACTAATGGATGCACTTAATAGGATAAAATTTCTGGAAGATCGTCTCCACCGGCTCAGTGAAATAGGAATGGCACTATCAACTGAGAAGAACACTGATGTGCTGTTTGAAATGATCCTTGAAGAAGCTAAAAACATCACAAATGCTGATGGAAGAACCCTTTATTCAATGAATGAAAACGGGGATCTTGAGTTTGAAATTTTACGCAACGATTCTATGAATACCGTCATGGGAGGCACCTCTGGAAATAAAATACCATTTTATCCCGTGCACCTCTGGCTAGATGATAAAACACCCAATCAAAAAAATGTATCTGCCTACGTAGCCCTTACAGGCAAGACTGTAAACATAAAAGACGCTTATGAAGAGCAAGGCTATGATTTTGAGGGAACAATTAACTTTGATAAAAAAAATGGATACAGATCCAAGTCCTTTTTAACAGTTCCTCTTAAAAATCACGAGAATGAAATTATTGGTGTGATGCAGCTAATTAACGCTCAGGATGAAAATGGCAACGTAATTAGTTTTAACCATGAGATGCGAGAGCAAATTGAGTCGCTGGCATCTCAGGGTGCTGTTGCCCTAACGAACAAAAGATTGGTAGAGGAGTTAAAAAAGCTTTTTGAATCATTTATAAAACTTATAGCAACAGCAATTGACAAAAAATCTGAGTACACAGGCGGGCATTGCGAAAGAGTACCTGTAATTACAATGATGTTAGCTGATGAAGTAGCAAAAGTCAAGAAAGGGAAGTATAAAGACTTTACAATGAATGATGATGAAAGATATGAGCTATACCTTGCTGCTTGGCTACATGATTGTGGTAAGGTTGCAACTCCTCCTCATGTTGTTGACAAAGGTACAAAATTAGAAACCATATTTGACCGAATAGAATTAATAAAGACTAGAATGGAACTGTTGAAAAAGGATGCAGAGATTGCATTTCTAAAGAGACAGCTGAACGGCCGTACCCCTAAAGATTTTGATCAAGAATACCTAGATACAATGAAGAGTATAAATAGCGATATGGAATTTTTGGAACAGTGCAACATTGGTGGTGAGTTTATGAAATCTGATGACCAAGAGAGGGTTAAAGACATAGGCTCTAAGAAGATAGAATTTAATGGTTTAAAGCAAAATTTCCTGTCAGATAATGAGATACAAAACTTAAATATTCCCAAAGGAACATTACTGCCTGAAGAACGAGAAATCATCAATGATCATATTGTAATAACAATTGAAATGTTAGAACAATTACCCTACCCAAAAAATCTAAAAAATATCCCGGAATTTGCAGGCGGGCATCACGAAAAGATGGATGGAACTGGTTATCCCAAAGGCTTGAGCGAGCACCAAATGTCCACACAAGCTAAAATAATGGCAATAGCGGATATTTACGAGGCACTAACTGCTGCAGATCGTCCCTACAAAGAAGGCAAAAAACTTAGTCAAGCGATGAGAATAATGGGGTTTATGAAAAATGACTACCATATTGACGAAGAATTGTTTGAAATATTTGTAAAATCTGGTGTCTATAAAAAATACGCAAAAGATTATGTGAATATTGATCAAATTGATAATGTTGATGAAGCCGAAGTTATTGGCGTTAAATGAAACTGAATGAGTTAAACCGACATCAATTAAAGTCTGAATTGATTCTTTTAATGGATAAAGTGGCAAGCCATTTGAGGAATGAACCCGACGTAGATAAATTTCTTGATGAAACAAATTTATTCGATGATTGGGAAGTTATACTTCCCGAGTCAGAATTTTCGATTTTTATAATCACAGTTTTAAACGACATCAGGAAAGACTCTATCATGGATACAATTATTGATTCATGTAAAGAAAAGAAAAAGAGAAGTACTCAAAAAAACAGTTCAAATCCCCATGTCGAACCAGATCCAAGGACATCAGAACTTTGTGACCATCCATTTAACTGACCGCATTCATTGCATTAAATAACTAACAAAATTTTTATGACACCAGATATTATTTTTGTGACCGCACTGTTGTTTGGAGGTTTTGTTCTTTTTGTTACCGAGTTGTTCTCCATTGATGTTACCGCAATGATAATGTTGACACTTTTATTTACTACTGGATATTTAACCCCTGAAGAGGCCTTATCTGGGTTTTCTAACTCAGCGGTTATCACTATAGCGTTTCTGTTTATAATTAGTAAGGCTCTCCAAAAAACAAGAATATTAGAGTATCTAATTATTAAAATTAGAAGACTGGCAGATAAGTCCATATTACTTGGTCGCGGCGTGTATCTATTTACTATTGGAATTGCCTCAGCGGTAGTTAACAATACTGCAATAGTCGCAATCTTTATGCCTGTGACAATAAGGCTTGCACAGAAATATAAAATCAGCCCCTCAAAAATGTTAATCCCTTTGAGCTATGCAGCGATTCTTGGCGGAACTCTTACTCTAGTTGGTACCTCAACTAATTTACTTGTTAATTCAATTTATACAAACCTACCGGGTGTGGAGCCTATGGGCATGTTTGAATTTATGAAATATGGTTCTTTACTCATGTTTACAGGCTTGCTTTATGTCCTTTTTATTGCGCCCAAGTTAATTCCCTCTAGAACCACTACCTCAAGTTTGACAAAAAGTTATCATCTGGGCGGCTATTTAACGGAGATGAAGATAACAAAGGATTCGCCATTGAACGGTAGGACATGTTTAGAGAGGGGAATAAATAAGAACTATGATGTAATGGTGCTGGATATTCTTCGTGATGGAAAAATGATAACCAGCATGATAAGACTTACAAAACTACGCGAGGATGATGTGCTTTTTGTGCGAGGTACATTGGAAAATTTCCTAAGGATGAAGGAAGTGGAAAAAGTCGCGCTGTTAACAGATGAAAAGTTAACTCAAGAAGAATTAGAGCAAGAAGACAATGTCTTAATTGAATGCTTGATCACAAATAAGTCGAACATGATTGGGAAAAGTTTAATGTCCGGTAATTTTAGGAGGAGATTTGGTTCTTTCATTCTCGCTATAAGGAGGGAGGGCTCTATACTTAGGAAAAAAATAGCGCACGTTGTTCTCAATGCGTACGACACTCTCTTGGTATATGGACCCGAAAATAAAGTAAAAGAATTATCAAAAAATGGAGAGTTTATTGTACTTGGTGAAGTAGATGTAGAATTAAACAAACAAAGATTATGGTGGATGACTATCGTTGTGATAGTTGGCACTATTTCCCTAGCAGCCTCGGGACTGATGCCGATCGTGAAAAGCGCAATGCTTGGTGTTATATGTTTACTAGCTTTGAAAATATTGACACCTCAGGAATGCTATCAATCAATAAATTGGCAGGTTATTGTACTTATTTCCGCTCTAATTCCTGTGGGAATTGTGATACAAAAAACTGGGACAGCGGTTTGGATAGCAAATATCATTTCTTCCGCTACGAGCTCTGTGCCGGTCGAGTGGCAGCCAAAAGTGTTACTTGCGTTAATCTATTTAATGACTATTATATTAACCGAAGTATCCTCAAATGCGGCAACTGCAATAATCATGACACCCATCGCAATAGCCGTTACCCAACAAATGGGGTTTGACCCTCGTGCATTTGTTTTTGCGGTCGCATTCGCTGCCTCTGCCTCATTTATAACTCCGGTTGGATATCAAACTAATTTAATGGTTTATGGACCAGGAGGTTATAAATTTAGCGATTACATACGTGTGGGCTTTCCCCTTGCCTTTATATTCTGGGTTATGGCAGTATTTTTTTTGCCAGTTATCTGGCCAATTTGAGAGCTGTAGAAAGTAGCTTTTAAAGCC
Organism: uncultured Fidelibacterota bacterium; assembly: GCA_913041325.1. The sequence goes on from CAJWHU010000025.1 coordinate 6,264, forward strand.
GCACCCTCTGCTTCAATTATACAAATGGACACTCTAAGAGACTCAAAATCAAAGCTCGAGACTTTTTTAGCCAACCCTAAAAAGTCACTTTGGGACCTTGCATTACCTATAATGTTTGGATTAGGAATTCATACTTTGTACAATATTGTAGACATGTTATTTATTGGTCGTCTAGGAGGTGAGGCAATAACAGGTATTGCATTTAATATGCCAATATTCTTTCTCATGCTTGGATTGACGATGGGTATCGGTACAGGTGTTACCGCAGCAATAGCCAGACATATTGGGAAGCAGAGTAAAGCAGATGCAGACAACAGTGCAGAGCATGCGATAGTTATTGCTCTTTTTATTTCAGTTACATTTACTCTTTTGGGCTCAATCTTTGGGGATGAGATCTTATTTATGCTAGGGGCAAAAGATAATGTTCTCGCCCTAGCATCCGATTATTTATCGACGATTGTGGTTGGTTTACCATTTATGGTTTTTGGTGCATTTTTCAGGTCCATACTAGCAGGGGAGGGAGACATGAAGTTTCCCATGGCTGTAGCTGGTTTTGGTACTATACTGAATATAATCTTAGATCCAATTTTTATTTTTGAATTAAACGATTTTGGTAGTATTGGATTAGGTCTAGGAATTAAGGGAGCAGCACTAGCTACTGTTTTTTCACAGTTAGTGGTTTTTATTATTTTTGTATACATGCTTTTCATAAGAAAACATGCATACGTAAAGTTTAACCTCAGATATTTTTCACTTTCTTCGACAGTTTTTTTTGACATAATAAAAATTGGGTTACCTGCCTCACTGTCTATGATCATTATGGCTGTTGGGCAAGGTATTTTTAACAAAATTCTTATTTACTACTCTGCAAATACTGTTGCAGCTTACCAAGTGGCTGGCAGATTAGATATGCTTATATTTTTGCCAATATTTGCCATAGCTGGTGCTATGACAACCCTAGTTGGCATGTTTTATGGAGCTAAGAAGATTGATGCATTAAATGAAATTATAAGATACGGAATTTCAAGTGCTTTTATTATTACATTAATATCATCAACCCTAGTTTACATTTTCGCGGATTTGTTTTCTTCCTGGTTCACTGATGATAAGATTATTATAGATGTTTCCGTAAGTTTTTTAAGAAAATTATGTCTAGTCTACCCACTTGTAGCGATAGCAATTACCTCTGGAAGAATAATGCAAGGATTAGGCAAAGGGATACCTGTTCTTATTATAACTATTGTACGGGTACTTGGGTTGAGCGCTCCACTGGCCTATTATTTCAGTATAATCTTAAAAAAGCCAGTAGAATGGAATTGGTATGCAATGATTTTTGCAGCTTTCATTTCATTTTTAATCGCATTATACTGGGTCATGCGAGAATTAAAGAAAATTAATAAACGATACAGGTAATATAAATGGCCTTAATACACAAAAGCGAAATAGATGATTTTATAAAAACTAGCAATGGATGGAACTACATTGATAAAAAATTAAAAAAGACCTACCATTTTAAAACTTACATGGAAAGCATTGAATTTATTAATGAGTTGGCAAAAGTTGCTGAAAGATTAAACCATCATCCAGACATGGTAGTAGGTTGGTGTAAAATAGATATTTATTTTACGTCACACGATTTGGGCGGTGTATCGGAGGGTTGCCTTAATATGGCGAGGGAAGCAGACAAAGTATTGTAAAAGCTTAAACCCTTCTCAAGGATACAATCAGCAGTGCAGCAACTGCGGATTTTATAACATCACCAAGAAGAAATGGGTAAAAACCAAGTATTAGAGCATCATTGATACCTTTGAAAAAGGATAAATAAAGAGCACCGGATAATAAAATTATTGTAGTGGAAATGAAGCATGAAACAAAGCATTGGGTTGGGTTTTTTGTTAAGCCTTTTTCAGAGAAAATACCGGCAATGTATGCAGCTATGATAAACCCGTAAATGTAGCCTGCTGTCGGTCCAAACAGTACATGCGGTCCAGCTTTCAATTGAGCAAAAACCGGAATCCCTATTACGCCCTCAAAGATGTATAAGCAAATAGCGACGGCTCCTTTTTTCGAACCTAACAAAGAACCTACTAATACAACTCCTATAGTTTGACCTGTTATTGGCACCGGGCTAAATGGTACAGGAACAGAAATTTGTGCTAATACTGCAATAAGAAAAGTGCTAAATAAGACCATGATAACATTTAGGCTTTTGGTATCAATCTTCAAAATTCCCGACTTTTTAAATGAGATAACAGATGTTTTCATAGTGGTATATTATTAATTTTTTTTTTATTTAGCTTCACAAACATTTATTTATTAGAAAAGTATACAATCTTTTTGGTACGATTTTTGTCAAAAAAATTAAAATTCTGTAGTACCATGGGTAAATAATCGTTCTCTTACCTTTGTTTATGAAATGAATAAATTTTTCTGCCGCTTTATCTGGGGACACCATTGGGATTTTCCTAGCAGGACCTTTCACAATGGGTGTGTCAATAAACCCTGGGCAGATGCATATAGTTTTTATACCGTCTTTTTCAAGTGTTGGTCTCCACGAATCAAAGATCATTCTGAGTGCTATCTTTGAACCTGCATATCCTCCATGAAATGGAATTGGAATATAACCAGCCACCGAACTTATACACACTAGCTTACCTTTTTTCTGTTCCTTCATCTTTGGAATAAAAGGCATTAAGATATTATTAACTCCTTGTAAATTTGTATTAAGGATATTATTTATATCACTGCTTGATCCAGAGTAGAGATTATCATCTCCACCAATACCAGCGTTGGCTATGACGCAATCAATACCACCAGCTTCTAGCATGAAACTATGTGCTGCAAGTTTACAATCATCAGGGTTTTGGACATCTAATTTATACATGAATGGTGAACCACCTAGCTTTTTGCACCGTATTAAAATACCTTTCAATAGATCAACTCTTCTGGCTGACAATCCCACAATACATTTACGTTTTGAATATGCATATGCAAGTGCTTCACCAATGCCAGATGATGCGCCTGTTATAAATATCTTCATCATAAGCGAAAAATATCACCCTCTTTAGAAATATTAAACCCTTCCTCATAAACATTAATCCATTCTGGGCTATTCAATTTTAAAGTGGGGTTGGAGTGGTTTAGATGAATAAAATAAATTTTTTTTCTGTTTGTGGTACTTAAATCGAAAAATAATTCCATAGACTCTGATATAAATGGATGGGGGATTTCTTTCATATCTCTGTTAGGTAATTCATTTTGTGAATAGAATGTTCCATCTAGGAGTGCAATATCAATGTTGAGAATAATTTTGAATATATCTTGTTCCCATTTATTCCATTTATCTATATCCGGGATATATAATAAAGAATTATTTTGACCCGTAACTTGGTATCCAACAGTCTCTGAGTATTCATCGCGGTGCGGTACCAAAAAAGGTTCTATGAAAAGACTATCCCCAATTTTAATGTTTACATTTTTTTTAATTCTATTTAGTTGAATATTTTTTAGCCTAATTAATTGATCCCAGGGGCCATTACTTTTTAAAAATTCTTCCATATTTTCCATAACAAAAACAGGTACATTTTTTTCCCCCATGACCTCTCTTCCTAAGTGTATAAGGCCTGTATAATGTCCAATGTGTGCGTGGGTCAAAAAAATACCTGCTAACTCTGTGTCATGTTCAACAGTTAGTTTTCTATATTGTTGAGGAAAATCAGGGGTTGCATCAATCATCCAGCTTTTTCTTTGCTTAGGATCGATTATCCCAATGGATGATATTTTTTCTTTCTTCCCATGTTGCCAAAGACTTTTACAACATGCATTCTCGCAACCAGCATGTGGAGATCCACCATCTTGTGTAATACCGAGAATAATAACATACGGATCATGGGCTAGCTGGCTCGAACAGATTGACAAGAGAAAGAATATTGTGAGTGTTCTCAATAAACTCACAGCTTCACCTTGATTTTATTTATGTATAACCAAAATAAAATAACCCAATAAAATAGAACGTGAGCAAAAGCGAAGAGCAATGAGCCATTCATTTCTCCGCCAATCGGATAAAAAACGGTTTTATATAAATAGTGATAAGCGCTAACCGTGCTTTCACCTAACTCCAATTTAATTCGTGTAATTGTTTTTATCCAAAGACCAGATAATATAAATAAAAAAATCGCATTAGATCCAAACACCTCAAATATCCAAAAACTTTTTTTCCAATTTTTAATATCGATTAAATATGTAAGAGTGGATAAACAGATAGCAGCTATCCCACCTGTGAAGAGGACATATGAACTAGTCCACAAGGGTTTATTGATTGGAAGCGCGAACCCCCACACATATCCAACCATTGATGTAATGCATCCAAAGATAAACATTCTCTTTGCGCAATCATTATAATTTTTAGTTGTGTGTAACATTCCTCCCATTAAATATCCAATTATAACACTACCAATTGAGGGTATTGTACTAAGAATTCCTTCTGGGTCAAACCTAACACCAAATCCCCCGTACAAATGATCTTTACCCAAGACAATTAGATCAATCTTTCTAACCAAATTATCTTCAAGGCTATATGGGAATTCTCCACCACCAATCCATAGAATAGCCCAATAGAAAAGTAATAGTGATGCAAGAATCTGAACCAATTGTTTAAAATCAAATTTGATTATTAATAAAGCGCTGAGTCCATAACTTAAGGCAATACGCTGGAGAACTCCGAGATATCTGAATTCAGACCAGTCCCAATCCTGCCGGATGAAAGGAAAAGCATTTAGCATTATCCCAGCAAAAAATATTGAGCAGGTTCTTTTAAGTATATGGCTGTAAAACTCCTTTGACGGATAATGATGCCACTTGACAAAGGCAAATCGCATTGATGCGCCAACGATAAACAGAAAAAATGGAAAAACAAAATCAGCCACACTACAGCCGTGCCATTTTGCATGGCTAAGTTGTGAATAAACAAATGCCCAGCTACCTGGAGTATTTACTATGATCATCAAGCATATGGTAATTCCTCTGAATACATCTAGGGAGTAAACTCTTCTAGGCTCTGACATACAATGGCCTACTTAGCTGAATCTTTGATTATATTTGTTTCCCAAAATTTTCTTCAATAGGAATATACTTTATCATTATCAACCCAGGTAAGGTTGAGAGAATTACCCAAAAAAAGAAATTGTAGTATCCAATGTATTCTTGTAATGCACCACTAAACATACCAGGGATCATCATACCCAAGGCCATAAAACCTGTACATATGGCATAGTGAGCTGTTTTGTGTTTTCCATCAGAAATCATCATCATATAAAGTAGGTAGGCGGTAAAGCCAAAGCCATAACCAAACTGCTCAATCGAAATCAAACAGATAATAAGAATAAAATTGCTTGGCTGAACGCCCGCCATGTATACATACACGAGGTCTGGTAACTTCATTGCTAGCGCCATCCATAAAATCCATGTTTTGAGGCCATGTTTAGCAGCAAAAAAACCTCCTGCGATTCCTCCAACTGTCAGCATTATGGTGCCAACAGTGCCGTATGCAAATCCATACTGAGATGTACTTAAACCAAGACCGCCGGCATCAATAGGGTCAACCATAAATAGAGGAGCGACCTTGACAAGCTGCGCCTCTCCAAACCTGTACAATAGTATGAATGCAATTACCAAACTAATTTTAGGTTTATTGAAGAATGAAAGTAAAACTTGGAAAAAACCGTATAGGACTGATTTGAATTCTTGTTTTGAATAATTTTGATCTGATAACGGCTTTGGTAAAATCAGCCAATGATAGACGGAGAAAACTATGAACATTATACATAGTACCCCGAAGGTTATTGACCAAGCTGTAACTGGATCTCCAGCCCATATTTCCAACTTTCCTGCAACGATAATTAATATACCTTGACCAAAAAGTATAGCAAATCGATAGAATGTATTTCTAATTCCTATCATCCATGTCTGCTCATGTTTAGAAAGGGCATGCATGTAAAATCCATCTGCAGCTATATCATGCGTGGCTGAGCTAAAAGAAATCAACCAAAAAAAGGCTAAACTAAATCTTAATGGATTTGAAGAGGGTATTGTAAATGCAACTCCAGCTAATCCTGCTCCAATTAAAAGTTGCATCAGCACTATCCAGGACCTTCTTGTACGCAGTATATCGACTATTGGACTCCATAATGGTTTAATAACCCATGGCAAGTAAAGCCAGCTAGTGTAGAGTGCAATTTCTGTGTTTGATATGTCCAGTTTCTTATACATAATCACAGAAACAAGCATTACAAAAGCATATGGTAATCCCTCAGCAAAATAAAGTGAAGGTACCCAAAGCCATGGGCCTTTAGAGTATTTGTTTGACATACTTAATAGATTTTAGTTATTTCTGAATTCATATAATAGTGCATTAAAACTTCATCTTTAGACTTCCCTGCCATAGCCATCCCTAAAGCACCAATTTGGCATAATCCGACACCATGGCCCCAACCTGCTCCAAACAATTCAAAGTTGGGATGTGTAGAATTGCCCCCACCATTTGGTACAACGATAAATGATGAGCTAAAAAGAAAGTTCTTATGAAGGACACGCCTTATTTCATACTCGCTGGATATGATTATTCTATCTACTTTACCATTTATTTCACCTGTTATTTCTAGTTTCAAAATTCTTCCAGAAATACCACGAGCGATAGGGTCTAGTTTATGTACTGATCCAAAGTTGCACGCTAAATTTTCAGACAAAGTTTTGACCAATTCTTTTTGACTTAACTTTTGCCTCCATCGAAAATAGGCCCTATCTTCATCAACACTACCTAGATAATTCTTAATCACTTTTTCGTTCACAAAACCTGGTCCGCAAAAACAGTCTTGGCTACCAAAGTACCATTCTTTTAGGTCAGTCGGATTATTAAAATCAGGGATTCCTAATTTGATTCCATCAAAAACACCTCTTAAGTATTGCTTAGGCTCTTCTGACCATACATTTTCGTTATTTTCTGACACACCGCCACAAGATTTAGAGTATCTAGCATCGCAAATCTGTTTTTCATGGATTAAAACCTGGCCTCTTGTTTTGTTACCAGCATCAAAAGCAGATTCCGTTAAGTTCGCGATTCCTTGATATCTTTGGCAACAATCATCATTACATGCATCAATATCTATATCTTTATGTTTCTGTTCGAATGCTGCCAAAAGCCAGGAGCGAGCGGCTATAGTTTGTGCTTCAAGAAGCGATGGAGGACAGCTACCACTCATTTCTGATGTTGCTACGCACATTAGATAATTTTCTAAAGGCAGGTGATTTATAACAAACAGATATCCATCATGTATCTTGACCTCAACGTTGCCTAGGACGCTGATAGATATTTTTTTTTCCCAATGAAACCCTCTGCCAGCACTTACCGGAGAAATCTTGATCTCTGAATCCATTTTTTTATTTTTGACTAAGAATTCCGAGATCAATTTTCCATTCGAAAAAAGTGAATTATTGATTGTCTCTATTTTAAAATTGCTATTCGATGATGAGTCAAAGATTTCAACAATATTTTGTTTATCTATTGGTAGGATTAGACCAACTGAAATTAGAGGTTCTTTATTAGGAATTTTTCCCCTTATGAGCATACTCTTTTCCATGCAGCACCAAGTGCTGCCGTTCTTCTATCATCTGATAAAACTATGGGAATGTTTGTTCTATCTTGAAAAATCTTTATCAGCGATGTATCACTTTTTTTAAAAAATTGACCAAGTCTTTGCCCGATAACTATTTTTTCTATCGTTTTTCCTTTGGAATCAAAATATCTTACTCTGTTTTTAATAAGCAATGAAAACATTTTTGAGGCTTTCTTGAGTAATAGCCTTAGGTCATTGTCATTTTCAATTGAAGATAGTTTGGTATAATTCGAGTTACGTGATTTATTATAATTGCTTATGATTCCTTTTGGAGACAACATGGACTCAACGCT
>CAJWHU010000026.1 GCA_913041325.1 uncultured Fidelibacterota bacterium
GTTACCTCTAACGCTTCTAAGACTCCTGATGATTGTTTTTAGTGTTTGTTTCATTTTTGTCTCCTTATATTGAAGTTTGTAATTGATCACGCCTCCATTATGCACAATCTGTGCCAAAAACTCAAAAAAGATAAAAAAAAGTCTATTCTCCTCGGTGAAAAATTTTATATATAACAATATGTTACAAAGTAAAAAAAATAAAATAGTGTAACATTGTGATACTTGATGGTCAATATATTTGAAAAAATAGTCGATCTAATAAGGATTGCTAGTCAGGGTCACGAAATGTTACACCGTAGTTTTGAAAAAGCTAAATGGGCGTTTGAAAAAAAGACTATTTTGGAAGCGATTGCGCTCGACAGTTTACTAGGGAGTTAATGTACTATTAAAATTAACAGCATTTTCCACGTCAACTATATAAATAACCGGGGGATATACATCTTCACCAGATCCACCACCTGCTACCACTGTGTATGCATAATCCCCAAATTGATATGGGCTTCTAAGTATTTCGTCACCAAATAAACTTAACCATTGATCGTCTCCATACTGACCTGCTTGTACAGATCCATGATGGATATTACGAGTTTCTTGGATACGAGCTTCAAGCTCATAATCATCGTCATGCAAGCCATCATTAGGTTGCTCAAATACCCAGGCCCATTTATTTTCTGTGTTATGATACTCTGTGCCTCTCCAACCATCGAGGTCTCTCAATCCTAAATCATCTAAAATTGCCTCGTGATGATTTATTGAGTTCTGTCTTGCAGTTTCTAGTCCAGCTGAAGAAAAATCGTTGTTAATGTATGGCCCACTAGATGGCCACCCAATGGGTTCATAAAACCTAGATTGACCTGGAAACCTACCTCTGCCTTCAATCTCTGCTGTTTTTTGGTAAAAGTTCCCAGCCTGTTTGATCAGCTTGTCAATATGGCTAAAGGTTTTCTCTGCCTTTGCCCCTTCAGATAACCTGCTGAGCTTGGGAGCGGCTGTTGCTGCAAGCGTAGCCATTAGAGCTGTTGTCACAGCAAACTCTGCAAGTGAGCTACCTGTTGCTTTTTTTATATATTTTTTTAGTAGAACCATGACGCAATATAAGATCTAAAGATCCATTATTTTGTGCAAATGTTTGGGGCTCTCCCCATCTGCTACGCATATCCTAGGTGCCTTCACATCGCTGCCACTGCCGCCTCCAGGAATGACTATGTAAATGTAGTGACCGTCTTGAAATGGGCTTACAAGGACCTCCCTATTAAAAAGGTCTAACCACTCGTCTGAACCTTTCATTCTTCCTTCAGGGCAATTGCTACAAATAATCTCACCTGCACTGTTTACATCAGCAGATAGTGTATCATCAGAATAATATGCATCACTAGAAACCAATGCCAACGGGTTGTCTGATCCAAAAACTGAAACCCATTTTGCACCGAGAGCAGTGTCGGAATAAGAATCAAATATGTCGAGGTCGTTTAAAAGATCGGTTGTGTCGGTGTAGGAACCTACCTGCATATTAAATTTGTCTTGACCTGGTAGACGGCCTCTGCCTTCTAAGGCGGCTGTAGTCTCATAAAAATTTTTGGCTTGGAGAAGGATCTTATCGATTTCTTCTATACTTTTTTGAGCTTTTCCTGCTTCCATTACGTCCGAGAATTTCGGAACGGCAGTTGCAATGAAGGTCGCCATCATCGCGGTAATTACTGCAAATTCTGCAAGAGATTGACCACGGTTGGATCTATAAATATTTTTAAAATGATTTAAAATTGAAACTAGTGATTTTTTGGAATTGCGCATATTCAATCTATTGATTGCAAAAAATATGCCAACTAACACATTCCTCAATATGAGAATATTAAACGCTTATCACTGTCTCAATTTGATACGATTAGTGATTAACCTCTTGATAATGCCTCGTACATATCCCATATTGGTAGAAAGATTGCCAGTGCAAGCACAAGAATGAAGACACCCATTACAACTGTTATTACCGGCTCAAGTGTAGCTGTCAGTTTGAGAACTCTATCTTGCACCTCTGCATCGGTCATCGATCCAATCTCGCTAAGCATATCATCCATTGCCCCGGCATCCTCACCAACTTGTATCATTTTTAGTACGTGTGGGGGGAAAATATCATGAGTGTGCGTGCTGATAGAAAGGGCAACTTTTTTACCCATCTGAACATCTCCGTGTACCCTTTTAAGCCTGTCTTCAATGTAGGTGTTACCTGCAGTCCTACCTGCAATGTCTAGGGCCTCAAGTATCGGCACGCCTGTTCGGTCAAGGGTATCCAACACATGGCAAAATCTTGAGATTGCCATTTTCTGAGCAATAGGACCAAAAATAGGAAGATTTAGAATAAATTTATGCCACTGAAATAGGCCTGCCTCAGTTTTTAGTGCTCTCCAAAAAACAAAAATAAAAAAAGCGATAAAGAAAATAATTCCGCCCCAGTTATCATTTATAAATTGATCAGTACCCAACAAAATTCGAGTAGGAAGAGGAAGCTCAATTCTGGTAGAACTAAATAAGGTTGAAAATCTTGGTAAAATGTATGTCACTGCAAAAACGCCTACCATCACTGTTATTCCTACAACAATTGATGGGTATCTGATTGCCTGCGTAATTCCCATACGCAGCTTGAGATCGTGTGCAATGAAATCTGCTAGCTGAAACATCACTTTGTCCAGAACTCCTGCGCTTTCCCCAGCTTTGACAATGTTGATAAACATTGCATTAAACACTTTTGGATGTTTATCCATCGCCCTGGATAGCGACATACCTCCAGAGACATCGTCAATGACTGAAGATATCGTTCTATTTAAAAGAGGATTACTTTCTTCAGAATGAACAGAATCAAGAGCATCTACTAAGGGTACACCCGCTTTTAACATGACTGATAGTTGTCTTGTAAAGTTGTATATCTCCGCAGGTGGAACTTTTTCAAATAGATTGATCTCCATATCTAAAATGGACTTCTTCTTTTCGGAGACAGAAATTGGCTCAAGCCCCATTCTTTCTAGCTGAAGGAGTGCACTGTCTTGGCCTGAAGCTCTGAGCTCTCCTCTCACGACGCCTGTAGTAGGATTGGTTGCTATGTAGCTAAATGAGGTATACTGATTAGTCTTTTTTTCTAAGGCCATGTTGATCTAATTTCCGGTAGAGCGTCATTCTACTTATGCCAAGCTGTTGTGCTGTGGTTGTCATATTCCAGTTGGTGCGCTCAAGTCCCCTTACAATTGCCTCATGCTCAAGTTCTTTTAATGTTCGAACAATTGAAGTATCAATATTTTTTGAATTTTCAAGCTCTAACTCCTCATTTACAGGTAATGCTGAGTCAGCTGCGGAGGGCAATGGTGCAGACTCTGATTGATCCGGTTGGGCAATCTTCCCCGCACCAGTCGATTGACTGTTTTCGTCTAAAATATATTTTATATCATCACTGAGAATAATGGGCTTATCGTGGATTAAAACCACCCTTTCTAAAGTATTTTCAAGCTCTCTGACATTCCCCGGCCAGCTATAATCCGTAAGAGTTTTGACAGCATCATGAGAGAAAAAATTAACTGAGATATTATGTTTTTTCTTCAGATTTTTTAAAATCGACATTGCCGTGGGAAGAATATCCTCTTTTCTTCCCCTAAGTGGAGGAACGGTAATTGGAAATACATTTATTCGATGAAACAGATCCTGACGAAATGATCCATCACCTATTTTTTGTTCCAAGTTCTGATTCGTTGCTGAAATAATTCTGACATCAACCCTAATAGTTTCGGCGCCTCCCACCCGTTCGATCTCACCACTTTCGAGGACACGCAAAATTTTTGCTTGCAGGGATGGGCTCATATCACCAATCTCATCAAGAAAAATACTTCCTGAGTTAGCTGATAAAAACTTTCCATCCTTTCTCTCAACAGCTCCAGTAAAAGCACCTTTTTCATGACCAAACAACTCGCTCTCAAGCAGATCTGAAGGAATAGCAGGACAGTTTACTGCAATATTCGGCCTGTCTCGGCGTAAGCTTATGAGGTGAAGAGTTCTTGCCATCAAATTTTTGCCCGTGCCACTTTCACCGTACAATACTGTCGTAACATCTTTACTCTTTATCTGGCACATTAGGTGATATATTTTCAGCATTTGATCAGATACCCCCACAATTTTTTCAAAACCAACCCCCGAAAAGTGTCTGGCAGCGGTGCGTGGGACATCTTGCTTAAAATCTCTAAACTTCTTTGCTGTACTTAATATTGAATATAATTCTTCACCAGTGATGTGGTCAGGCTCAAAATAGCTAAATAAACCTATATTATAGTCATTTAAAATTTCTTTTTTTCTCTGATCATTTCTAACAACACTTATCACAGGAGTGGTCCCTTGCGCAGAAACAAGTTCTTGCAATAATCTTGTCGGAGTCATAAGTGGTAGCTGATCTTCAATGATTACGGCATCGAAACCACCTGTTTGAATAGCACTTAAAGCAATCATTCCATTTTGAACATAGTCAAGATGGACATTTGTGCCAGTAAGCTGCGGTATACTAGTCTCTTTTCCACCTACGTAGAGAACGTTTATCATAGCATTATTTTTGTTGTACCAAGTGTTTCGTAGACCTCGGAGATTGTGGTGTCGCCTCTCTCGATTTTTATTATACCATCCTCTAAAAGCGTAGTCATTCCATTTTTGCGAGCTTGCTCACGGATTTTATATCCGGGCGCCTGTTCTAGAACTAGCTCAGATATTGCAGCATCAACTAAAAGTAATTCGTATATACCAATTCTCCCTTTAAAACCTGTATTCCTGCAAGATAAACAACCCTTGCCAACGAAAGATTTAATTGATTCGTCTTCATCGACACCAACCATGCGAAGTTCTTCCCTAGATGGCTCATGAGGCTCCTTACACTCTTTGCATATTCTTCTCACAAGCCTTTGAGCCAAAATACCCTTCACCGTAGAGGCTATAAGAAACGGTTCAACATTCCAGTTCAAGAGTCTAGTAAAACCCGAAGCTGCATCGTTGGTGTGCACCGTACTAAAAACAAGGTGACCAGTAAGAGCAGCACGAATTCCAAGTTCAACGGTTTCTTCATCACGAACCTCTCCAACCATTATTATATCTGGGTCTTGGCGAAGTATGGATCTAAGAGCTGAGGCAAAAGTGACACCAGATTTGGTATTAATCTGAGCCTGATTAATATTATCTAGATCGTATTCTATAGGGTCCTCAACAGTCACAATATTAACATCCGGCGATTCAAGTTTATTAAGGGTCGAGTAAAGTGTGGTTGTCTTGCCACTTCCTGTTGGTCCAGAAACCAGGATAATGCCCTCACCACCAATTAGCATGCTATTAAATCTTTCCTCACAGTCGGATTCAAAACCCAAAGCCCTAAATGAGTGTAGCGCTTCCGAAATATTTAAAAGGCGAAGAACCGCCTTTTCCCCATATAAGGTCGGGTAGGTTGATATACGTAGATCTAGTCTCCCTTTCGATGAGTTGAAAAGGATGCGCCCGTCTTGTGGTCGTCTTGTCTCTGCGATGTCCATATTTGCCATTATTTTCAATCTAGAGACAAGTGCAGTGTGTATATCACTTGGCAATGATTGGAAATCTTGGAGTCTTCCATCGATCCGAAAACGAACGCGAATATCATTTTCTCGCGGCTCAATGTGAATATCTGAGCATCCATACTTTTGACTTTGTGTGATGATACTGTCAACAAGCTCTACAATATGAGCCTCATCAAACAAATCACTAATTTCTGTGCTCTCACTATTGGCTGAATCGATATCTACAAAACCTGATATACCGTAATGAAGATCTATGGCATTTTCAATCTCATTCTCCATTGCGATTACAGGATCAACTTTAAGACCTGTAGCATCGCGGGCCGCGTTTATCGGCCCAGAGTCAAGTGGATCAGAAAGGGCTATAGTGAGCGTGTTGTTCAGACGAAAAAGAGGAAGCATTTTTTGTTTTCTAATTAGGCGCTCTGAAAACAACTCCATCAAAGATTTATCAACATTGTAGTAGCCTAATTGTAAAAACGGGATTTTTAATTGATGACTGATATATTTATTTAATTCTTTATTATTCAAAAACCCAAGTTCTACAAATGCCTGACCAAGATATCCATCTTTCTCTTTTTGTATTTGTAATCCTTTTTGAAGCTGATCCTCATCGATTTTTCCAGCATGCAAAAGTAGCGTCCCAATTCGTTGTTTTCCTGAGATAGCCATATTAAAACATCGTCGAGTAATACCAGTTTAAAATATAATTACTATCGTAGGGGGTGATAGTAAACAATGCAATCAGCGTACCGGCTGCCAGATAGGGACCAAATGGTATTTTGGAATTCTTTTTGATGAGTTTCCCTCCCATCATAACAAAAATGACAATTGCAGCCAAAGCGAAACTAAGATAAAGTGCTAATACTGAATATTCTGTTCCAAGAAAACCTCCAAGAACTAATCCAAGCTTGACATCTCCAAAGCCTATGCTCTCTTTTCCCAATATAAACTGACCAATCAATCCCACAGTAAATAAAAAGCCTGCAAATACAAGGGAACCATAGAGAGAGTCTTCCCAGGTAATGGGTATCCACTGGAAATATAAACCAAAAGCCAGAACTCCAATCCCGATTAACACAAAGCCGTTTGGTATGATAAAATGATCAATGTCCACAAATGTGATGGCAATCAATAAGTATGTTAAAGTCAGGTAGATTAAGAATGGCTGTCCGATACCATAAATAAAATATACACAAATTGTTAGAAGTGCTGTTATGAGTTCAACGAATGCGTAGCGACTAGGATAGAAAGTATCGCAGTGTCTGCACCTACCGTTTAACAGAAAATAACCCATTATGGGGATGTTGTCTCTAGCTAGAATTGATTTTTTGCAAGAAAAACAGTGCGACCTCGGCTTAATAATGCTCATTTTTTTTGGCACTCTGTATATTACGACATTTAAAAAGCTCCCAATGATTGATCCAAAAATAAAAAGAAAAGGTATTAAAAAAGTATCAGGGAAAGAACTCAAGCTACTACCTCCTGCTCCACGGCGTCTATCAGTTCACTAAATTTAAAAGGTTTTCTGATAATGTAATCCGCACCACAAGCTTCATACATTTCTTTTACAGCCGTTAAATCATTTGCTGTCATCATTACGATTCGAGTTTGTTTGTATCTATCATCAAATTTCAGCAAGCGCGAAACCCTAAATCCGCTCATGCTTGATAATAACGATTCTATAATAATCAAGTCCGGATTTTCGTTACAGGCCCTAACATATCCTTCGTAACCATCTTTAGCCGTGATCACAAGCATGCCTCGCTTGCTAAATCGATGCTTCAGATTGTCGCGTATTGCCTCATCACTTTCAATAATGAGAACTGATTGTTTTAAATTTTCAGCCATCTATTTCTATTAAATTCCCGCAAATTGAGGGGTACTTTTACCTCGAATCGATCAAATATAATAAAAAAAACAATATGTGTCACATTTTTTTACATTTAATTGCATAAAAGTGTTACAGGTAAAATAAAATCTTTTTATGAATTTGACTTAATTTTTGTTGCAATGAAATCAGTGTTTAGTACCAATCCACCCTCTTTTACAAAAGACGAGACCAGTATATTATTAAAAAACAAATTTAATATTGAAGGAGACCTCAGAGAGTTATATAGCGATCGCGATCAAATTTTTTTTGTCGACAATTTCGATGGTAAATTTATATTTAAAGTATCTAATGCAAGCGAAGATTTTGAAGTGATTGATCTTCAAGATAAAGCAGCAAACCATATCCACGCTAAAGATCCTAGAATGAATATTCCATTGAGAATTGGATCAATACATCAAGTAGAAAAAGATAATACATTATTTTACATACGGTTACTGAGATATGTTGATGGCGTGCTAATGAGCGAGAAAGATCTTGATGATGAAATATGTATGAAAATGGGTTTATACCTTGGAAGATTGAGTAATAACCTTAAAGACTTTGATCACCCAGGCGCACACAGAGTTTTTGATTGGGATGTAAGGCAGATTAGCCTAATTGCAAAAAAGGTTAACCATATCAAAAGCACTCATGATAAAAATACCATCCATCATTTTATTGACCAGTTTGAAAATCATATAAAACCAATTTCACACAAGCTGAATAAAAGAGTAATACATAATGATGGAAATGATCATAACATTATCCTGGACATGGAATCAAATCCAGTTGGAGTAATTGACTTTGGTGACATGGTCTATTCTTATCAATCGGCCGAACCAGCGGTGTGCATGGCATATGTCGCACTCAGAGCCAATGATGTATTGCCTTCCATTTCAATTGTTTTGAGGCATTATAATTCTGTCTATAAGTTAAATAAGTTTGAACTTCAGGCTGTTGTTTATCTCATGTGCTTGAGGCTGTGTATCACAGTTTTGATGGCATCATGGCGAAAAAAATTGTTCCCAGATAATCAATATTTAAGCATATCTGAAGCTTCAGCCTGGAAACTACTTAGAATGTTGGAAAAACAACAGCTAGCGGATTGGTCTGAGCAACTACAAGAAGATGCGTACTAAGAAAGAAATTTATCAACTCAGGAAAAAATACCTTAGTCCCTCACTCACCCTTTCATATAAGGACCCTCTGCACATTGTCAGGGGCGAAGGCCAATATCTTTTTGATGAAAAAGGAAATAAATTTCTTGACGGAATTAATAATATCCAGCATGTAGGGCACTCACATCCAAAAATAGTGGAAGCAGCCAACGAACAATTCAAAAAACTAAACACAAACACCAGATACCTTGATGAAACCATAATCAATTATGCTGAAGCACTCGGAGAAAAATTGCCCGAAAAACTCAATAAATTCTATTTTACAAATTCAGGAAGTGAATCAAACGATCTTGCATTGCGACTATCAAGAACATTTACAGGTAATAATTCTACCATAGTGCTGGAAGGCGCATATCATGGACATCTAATATCCCTCATTGAAATAAGTCCCTACAAATACGATGGCCCCGGGGGCGATGGTGCACCAAATTATGTACACGCAATACCTATTCCAGACCCATTTCGTGGGAAATATAGAGGGATTCATTCTGGAAAGTTATATCTAAAAGAGGTAAAAAATATTTTAGAGAGATTAAATACACATAAAAAGAACTCGCATACCTTTATTGCAGAATCTGTAATGGGGTGTGGTGGGCAATTAATTCCGCCTGCAGGCTTTATATCTGGTTGCTACAAATTAATTCACAAAGATAGCGGTATCTGTATTGCAGACGAGGTACAAATTGGGTTTGGTCGATTAGGCAAAAAATTCTGGGGCTTTGAAACTCAGGGTGTTGTACCCGATGTGGTAACTCTTGGCAAATCTATTGGCAATGGCCACCCCCTTTCGCTAGTTGCCACTACAACTGAAATAGCAGAGAAATTTGATAATGGCATGGAATATTTTAATTCATATGGAGGTAACCCGGTTTCATGCGCTATTGGGCACGCTGTTTTGAAAATTATTGATGATGAAGATTTACAATCTCGATCTGAGAAAGTAGGAAAAAAACTTAAATCAATGCTTAATAAGCTTCAAAAAAACCATGAAATAATAGGAGAAGTGCGAGGAATGGGTCTATTTATTGGTGTTGAGTTTATTGATAGAGGTAATAAGTTAAAACCTAACTCAACCGACGCTGCCTCGATAGTGAATGCTATGAAAAATAGGGGAATCCTGTTGAGTGTTGATGGACCGGATAAAAATGTGATTAAAATTAAACCACCAATGGTGTTCAATGATGAAAATGCTACTTTTTTAGTTGAAAACCTAGAGGCCGCACTATCAGATTATTAAAAATATGAGAAAAAGTTTAGATCCATAGAAGGTTATCTTTATCTAGAATTTTGATTAAATTATCATTCAAAGCATTGGATGTTATATTAGTTTTGGTAAACATCCGGATATGTAGTTTATTATGAAAGAGAGTATTGAGGTTTGGGCATGGTAAATCCCATGGTAATTATTTTAGGAATAGGTTTGATATCAGCAGTTTTTGGGATTCTTCTGATTTTTGCCCCATCTATAGTATTAAAAGCAGAACGCCAAGCTAATCGCCTTTTTATGACAGACACAGCACTGATTAAACATCGAATACCCATTGGTATAGGAATGATATTCGCATCTGGATTTTTGGGTTATACATATGCCGCTGATCAGTTAAGAGAAATAGTCTTTCTTGTGCTAGCTCTTACGGCGGGACTTTTTGGAATTCTTCTAATTCTTTCGCCTGATACAATCTTGCAGGCTGAAAAACAGGCAAACAAATTGTACATGACCGATGCATTCTTTTTTAAACATAGGATATTGATTGGCATCGCACTATTGGCAGCATCCGTCTTTATGGTGCGAACCTATTTAACATTCTCAATCTAAAAGTTTGGAGAATTTACATTGAATCTATTCGATTCAATTGGGTTAAGTACTGATCCTTTCTCAACATCCCCAAATGTTGATCTGTTTTATCCTGCCTTGGAACACCGTCAATGTTTGGAAGGTTTGGAGTTGGCCATTCGCATGAAACGAGGGTTGTCAGTAATTCGAGGTGGCATTGGCGTTGGGAAAACAACCATAAGTCGTAAGCTCATTCAAAATTTTAAAGATGAATCTGATGATTTTGATTTTTATCTGATTCTGGATCCAAAATTTGAATCAGAAATAATCCTGCTAAAACATATTATTGAACTATTTGGAGTAAATGACTCTGCAGAATCGGTACAAGATTGCCGAAATATTATAGAAAATTATTTACTAAAAGTTGGAGTCGAACAAGGAAAAACACTTGTACTAATTATCGATGAAGGTCAAAATCTCCCTGGCGAAATGCTCGATGTATTCAGAACACTATTAAACTTTGAAACCGATGAGTTCAAGCTTCTCCAATTGATTATTTTCGGTCAACCCGAAATGGGAAACATGATTCATAAATACCCCAATTTTGAAGACCGAATATCTTTTGATTTTGAAATCGGACCGATTTCGTTGGAAGACATGAGGGGCATGATCAATCACCGGATTGAAATCACTGGTGGTCAAGCAGGTAGCTGGTTTAACGAAAAAGCATTGCTCAAAATACATAAAAATACGCAAGGCTATCCTAGAAAAGTTACCCAACTATGCCACCAACTCTTATTGACAATGATCAGCGAGGAGAAGACTATCATTAATGACGAAATGGTTCAAAGGGTGATTTCTGGTAAAATTGATACAGGAGGCTTGCTAAAGCAAAAAAAGAAAAACTATAACGAGATAGCCGTAAATAAATTGCTTGACGTACTTCGTAAAGACGATGAACCTCCGAAAAAAATACAAAAAACATTGCTTGAAGAAACTAAAGATGATGATGATGATGATGATGAATGGATTGGAGGAGAACAACCTACGGATCCAATGGCTAATGAAGCAGTAGCTCAAAAAGACTTCGAAAATGAAATTATCGATGACTTGCAAGATTCAGCAGTAACCGAGACGACTCCAGAAAAACCAGCTTCAGACAAATTCCTCAGTGAGCAAGAAAAAGAACCATCATTGACTGGAAGAAACTATTTTAACATAGAAGATGATATCTTACCAGGACAAGGTTCTCATCCCACATATATTGGTAAAGCAATTTATGATTCAATTCCAGTTGATAAAACTTATGCCGGATTAGATGTTGATAACGGCAGAATGACAAGCGTAGTAATCAATGAGAAGAGTAACACTAAAAAGCTCCTAGCATATAATTTACATTTTTCTAGTGACAGAAATCTGGATGCCACTGATCACCCAGATCAGTTCAAGAGCGATTGTATGTTGGTGATGGAAGGTCTTGATGATGACCTTGCAAACTATGGAGATGACTATAAACAGCCTGTTAAATCTTTAATAAATAGAGATGCTATTGCAATAACGATAAATAGCGACAAAGCACAGCTTCACCTAATTGATGTCCCTAAAGAAAATCAAAAAGAAAAGAAACAAATTATAGAATGGACCATCAAGAAAGAGGTCACATTCCCTCTTGAGAATTCAGTTCTAGATTATGTGAAAGGAAAACAAAATTCTTTTAGGGTAGGTGTTGCAGAAAATGAATTTCTTCAAAATGTTGGCGACAAACTAAATGAAATTGAGTGGAGTATCAGAGCATGGTACCCACTTGCACAGTCTGTGCATAATGCATTCATCTGGAGCTACCAAGAGCATCAAAAAAAGGATACTATTATCATCCACTTTGGTGAAAAAAATAGCCTTATAATGTGCTGTTCAAAGCTGGAGATTAAATTGGTCAGGCCGTTGTTTATAGGCGTGCAGAGCTTGCACGACTCACTCATAGATAATGGTATTGATGTGGTCGCATGGTCACAAAGGGAAAAGTTTCAAGTTCCGGAAAGTTTTTTGAGATCGATGGGCTTTGCAGCTGATGCGGGTGAATATGATGATATATTTAGACCAGTTTTTGACAGCTGGAGGCAGGAGATTGATAGGACTGTAAATGGTATAAGAAAAAACGTTAAAATTTCTGATGAAACCGAGATACTTTTAAGCGGATCGGCAGGACAAATTACCCATCTCGATAAGTTTGTAGAAGGCAGTATGGGACTGAATACCAATTTTTTAAATCCATTAAGAAATCTTGCGATACATGATGATATCGAAACGGAGTTTACTAAATTTCATCCAGCTGTCTTAACCGCATCCATTGGCTCTGCATTGCACTTAAATAACTCTGTAAACATCTTGCCAAAATCCTTCAAGCAGGAAGAAATTTTAAGATGGGCAAATAGGTTTGGAATGGTTAGCAGCGCAGCAGCTGTTGTCTTATTTTTTGGAATCACTCTATCAACTAAACTAAGCATTAACTCGATGAAAGCAGAGATCGAACCCATGCAAAAGGAAAACAACCAATTATCATATGTTGAAGAAAGGCACTCAGCTTTAAAAGAAAATAAAGTTAATGTAGAACAGCAAATGGAAGTCCTTAGCTACGACACTGAATACTTCCAGCGTATACTAGCCATAAATAAATTTCTAAGCTACTATACTCCGAAAGAGATTATAATAAACGAACTTAATTTTCAAGAAGGGTGGGAGATACAGGCATATAAAAAGGTGGGGAGAGATCTTGTTAAGGTTGTTAAAAAGGAGGATGAACATTTACGAATAGTACGCCTTGCTGGCAATGTCAGCTCAAATTCGATTCTTCTCAATGACCACTTTTCTAGTTTTGTTAGCACCTTAGAAGAATCCGGTCTTTTTCAAAATGTTGAAATAATGAGCCAGGCATCAAAAGCTGGCCTTGGCAGGGATAATTTACAATTTGAACTCAAGTGTGTCATATGATTGATACATTACTAAAAAATCAAAAGTATCTTTTTGCAGCTATATTTGGCGGTTTTCTGGTGTTTTTCCTATTGTGGTATCAGCTTGTTCATAAAAGTCTATCAAAAGAACACAAAAGAATGTCTACCGCAAAGAGTATTTTGTACTCTGATGTGGAAAAATTTAGGGACATGGAATCCCAGATTAGTAACCTACAAGAAGAATGGGATGTAGCTAATGATGCCTTTGCAAACGTCGTAGAAAAGATTCCTGACAAAAGACTTTTTGAAAACGTAACTGATTTTCTGTATTCACTAATCATCAATCATGGATTAAAAATTGAAAACTTCTCTCCTTCTACAGCCGCGATAGAAAAAAAGACAATAGTTATACCAGACATAGGTGAGGAAGTAACGATTGAAAAAATACCAATCGATATAACACTAAGGGGATCATTTATAAATTTTGGACAATTACTTGAATCAATGATCTCAAGCCGCTACAGACTAACGGCATCAAACATTGAGATTGTGAAAAAACAGACAGCAAAAGCACAAACAATTAAACTTATTTCCTACGCATACTTCCAGTCAAATAGTAAGAAATATTCAAAAAATACAAATAAACTAGCCAGTCGGAAGAAACCTAAAAAATTTGTTGTTGAGAACGAAAAGACACCTGATCCAAATCAGGTCAATGTAGCATCAGTAGTTGATAAGAACGTTACAAAAGTCGATAGCCT
>CAJWHU010000027.1 GCA_913041325.1 uncultured Fidelibacterota bacterium
ATCTGGCACAAGAAATTGTAACAAGAAAAGAAAGCACCATTATTGATGAAGTTCTCTCCTCCTATCCCAAGGCGATAGAAATCGAAAAAGAAATTTCTGCCTTATCTTATAAAATCTCTAAAAACCCTTCTAATGTTTCCCTGCTAAATCAATTGGGTGACAAGCAGATTGAATATGAATCAATTGGTGGCTGGGACCTTGCAGAAAAGGCTAAAAAGATTTTGAGTGGTTTAGGTTTTAAACAAAATCAGTTATCAGATACAACAGGTACATTATCTGGTGGCTGGAGAATGAGGGTTGCTCTAGCATCAATACTGCTCAAAGATCCAGACGTGCTTTTATTAGATGAGCCTACAAACCATCTAGATCTTGAATCAACGATATGGCTAGAAAAATTTTTATCTAAATGGAACGGGATTATAGTGATAATAAGCCATGATAGAACTTTCTTGGATAGTTCAATTAATTGTGTTCATGAAATAAGTATGCGAAAAATCTCAACCTTCAATGGCAATTACTCAAGCTACATTACAGAAAAGGGGAAAAGGTTAGATATCCAAAAAAAAACATATAAGAATCAACAAAAAGAGATTAAAGAAACAGAACGATTCGTGGAGCGGTTCAGATATAAAAGCACAAAATCGAAGCAAGTACAAAGTAGAATAAAAAAAATTAAAAAAATAGAATTGTTAGAATCCCCAATTGAGGACAATTCTAAAATTACTTTACATACACAAAAGGGTAAAAGGCTGCCACTAAGGGTTGTGACTTTTAATGGGGTTTTAAAGTCATACGATAATTTGATCGTGTTAAAAGACCTGGACCTGCTCATCAAAAGAAAGGAAAAAATTGGTTTAGTAGGATATAATGGCGCTGGAAAGACCACTTTATTAAAACTAATTGCAGGTGTTGAAAAAGCAACGACAGGAGAAATTATATATGGTAACAATACAGAAATTGGATATTATGCTCAACATCAGTTAGAACTGTTGAAAAAAAATGATACCGTATTGGAGTCCTTAAGTAAAGTTTCTGAAGGTTTTACAGAGCTTGAAAAAAGAACGCTGCTAGGAAGCTTACTATTTTCGAATGAGGATATTTACAAAAAGGTTAGAGTATTATCAGGAGGTGAAAAGGCGCGGTTGGTTTGGGGGAGAGTTTTATCTGGTAGGCCAAACTTGCTACTCTTGGATGAGCCTACTAATCACTTGGATATCCGAAGTAGAAATATCTTAGAAGAGGCAATGATAAATTTTGAAGGATCTATTGTATGTATTTCGCACGATAGGCATTTCCTTAATAAAATTACAACCTGCACATACGAAGTCGGAAATGAAGGAGTGGTAAAGTATGATGGCAACTATGATTACTACACCTGGAAAAAATTAAGTTCTGCAAATATCATTGATAAAAAAAAGCAGGAGAGTTCTAAACATAAAGAAAAAAGAATTGTCTACAGAAAAGAGAAAAAAACAAAAAATAGGTTGGCAACGATTGAAAAGCAGTTTAAAGTTATTGAGAAAAAGCTAGATGAATTAGAGTCTATTTTGCATGACAAAAAAAACATTAGTGAACATAAAACACTGATGGATGCATCCAAAAAAATTGCAGAGTATGAAGCCCAATACCTAAAATTGATAGACGAAAAAGATATCCTGTTATATAAAAATTACAGTTAAAAATATTTATAATTTTTATATTAATTGCTTAATAAAATTGTAATAGTATGTGTTTAATATTTTACAAATATTTTATCATTGTAAATTTAATCTTTTTTACAGTACATATATTATTTATGAATATTACTTTTATTTTTGCAATAATGTTCTTCTAAAAACCAGTTTTCTCCTCTATAAAAAAAAATTATTTATATATAGCCACTTTATACTTGTATTGTAAAAAAATAACAGATTTTGAAAGAAAATAAATTACAATAAAAAATATTTTAATAGATTTGAAATAACTAGGTTGATATTTTTGCTAAAATAAAATAGTTATTGTATAAATTATTACAATGCTGTAAACATAAAGTTTCTTGTAAAACAATCAGATATAAGATAAATTTCATCAATTACTTTATCCGAGGTAATAAATGATGTGGAGTCTACGTATATATTTTCTACAAAATATAGGATTGTACCTAATACATTCCTCTGCCCTAGACTTATTCAGAATTTTAAAAAACAATGTCTATGAATAAGCCACAAAAAGACCTGATCGTAATCTCCGACTCTAAAGTTATTAAGGTATATAAAAAGCCAATTACCAAAAAAATCCTTAACTCTTTTTCAGAAATTCCAAAAAGCGCAACTGAAATCTCAAAAACTATTTCATTTCCTAAAGAAAAAATATACTACCATATAAAAAATCTACTTAAGCATGATCTACTAATTATAGCTAGCGCAAATGTAGTAAAAGGTATTGAACAAAAAATGTATTTGCCCGCGGCTAAAGTCTTTAAAGTTTCAATCGAAGGATCTATTGATAAGGAAAAAACCCCTGAGCAAGAACTTTCATTATTGCCGGACATCATAGAAAAAAATGAATTAAATGATGTGAAGGCTAAGCGTGATATTGCTGATCGGAGAAGGATCGAAGAGAGGCGTAAACAGGCTAGGCGAAATACAAAGCGTAGAATTGATAATGAACAAAAATATAATAAAAAAAATCGTAGAAACCTTGTCGATAGGAGAATTATAAGTGACAATAGAGTACTGAAAAAACGTAGAATTGTGAAAGAGAGAAGATTTTCTCCCAGTGATTATAAAGACAATAAAAGACAAAACACTAAAAGGGTTACTAGCAAAGCTCAATCCATAAAATATAAAAATCTCCTTATTGGCTTAAATGGGGTTAAATCTGCATTAACATTTATCCATTCAGGCAACTATGTAACCTCCGTATACTCCAAACTTCGTTCTAACGGCTTTCAAATTATAAATGTTAGTAAGTATGAACTGCCTTATAAAATAAAAGGGTATACGATAAATACTTTAAGTGAATTAATTATTAACGTCTCGAACCAATTCATTTCACCCTCGGACAATAATAAAATATTTCTCGGAATTCATTCGGAAGAGTATCAGTATGAAATGACTTATCTAGTTCCAAAGGTAAAAGGGAAAAAGGTATTCGAAAAAAGTCTCAAAAAATTATTAACTAATAACTACGGCATAAAAGAAGAAGAAAGCATTGTTGATTATCAAAGGTACTCCGATCGGGACACCCAATCAGCTGTCTGTTTTACAAAAATGAAACTCCGGATTGAAAAAGATTACCATGATTTGAAACGCAAAGGGTTAATCCCTAGATACAATACTTCGATCCCTAAAATCTTGCATAACATATACACATATTTTAATCTCAACATTAAAAATGAATATTCGCTCCTTATATATATAGATACGCTCAAAACACATTGCGTTTTTGTTAAACAGGATCAAATAATTGATTCAAGAGAAATCAGTAGGGGACTACAATACTTCACAAACGCTCTTAATGACATTGCTGTAATCAATAAAAAATCAACATCTGAGGAAGAACATGCTCTGCACTTTTTATCCTATCACGGTCTCACTGATGAGGATATGAGTTCAAAAATAATAGATGGATTCCCTCTCAAAAAAGCTAAATCAGTTGTAGCTCATCTATTTAACAACTTTATCAGCGATTTGAAAGAATCGATTTATCATTTTGAGAGTATTATCATGGGAGAAGGTTATAGTGGTATGCTCATTCAAAAGGCATTTATTACTGGTGTGGGTAGTCATATTAAGCACTTAGATAAAAAGATGTCTAACGAATTAGGAATTACTGTAGAGAATTTTACGAAATACAACACGGCATATATAAATGGTGATAATACTGATAGCTCTTTCTTTGGGAGTTTCAGGGAGAATAACGTATTTAAAAAGAAAAAGACCGTAACAGCTAGACTGGAGAGTATAAAGAAGAAAATAAGCGCTCATGAGAAAGCTGTTGAGTCAACAAAGAGCCCTGAAAGTGCAAAATATAAGCTCACAAGGTTAGAGATTGAAAAGAATGCAAAAATTAAAGCAATCGATAGTTTTAGTAAAAAGCTCATTACTGCATCTAAAGATTTTAAAGAGGTAAAAGATTCATATACAGACACTCAAGAAGAAATAAATACTGATCTCACAAAAATAGTAGATGAAATTGATCAGGAGAGTCATGAACTAGTTCAGAGTTATAAAAAATATGAAGTGCTTGGTAAGAAGATTTCCCAAATAGAATATGATTCGGATCATCCCAAAGTAAAGAAAGATAAAATTGAAGCCGTCCAAGATGAAAGGTATCAGATAAGCCTGAAAAATGCAGCCCGGTCACGCAATAATCTTCTTGACGATAAAGAGACTATTGAAAAAGAAATAGAGAATTATGAGTCGGGTGTTTTAAAGCTTGAAGAATCAATAAAATTAGTCAATCACCAACTGCAGGTAGGAGCGGATGAAATTTCTATATTTGAATATTTAAAACAATCTCTTCAAACTACTGCAACTGCATTCACCCGACGATTTTTGGAGCATTTAAAATCTATCGACCAATTAAACAAAGATGATTTAAACCTGCTTCAACGCTCAGGCTATCTGCTAACCCAGAATACCAAGCGCGTTGATGATATATATGAATCTTTTAAAACAATAATTGCAGGTGATAATGAAGTAGAACTGGGCTCACCAGTTGATGGTAGAAACGGAATTGAAATAAGAAAAAAATTGTTAAAGATACTGGCTCTTGTTCTTGAAGCACCCGAAAACTTAATCCATCTCAAAAACCTTACCTCATCAGTAATTAAGATCAATGATGACCAAGACGATCTTTTGTTAAAAAGTAAGAATATTTCTAAAAGTATCAGGTCTACGAAAAGAGAAATCAAAGAAAATAAGAAAAACCTTATTTCGTTGAAGAGGGAAATTGGGATCAATGAGAATGACCTTTCTACAAAAATAGGTAGCAGAGACAATAGTATCGCCATTCTTGATCACATAAGAAAATCAATTGATATGATACAAGATCTTGACCACCATAAGATGCTAATTAAAGAGTTAGAGCCAGGTAGAAGAAGTGCGAAAGATGATTTAAAAACACTTAAAGGTAAGATGGACAGACTCAATGTTCTAATCGATTCCTGCAACAAAAAATTTGATAAGATGAATATTGATCAGCACGATCTGAATTTAGATTTTAAAAGAGGGCAGGAATTCCTTAATGATCAGGTAGAAAGACATAATCGAGATGAAAACAAAATAAAAAATTCACTAGAAATACTAGAGGGTAAAGAAAAATCAAACGAGGAAAATTATTCTAATGCTTTGTCCTACATAAGTCAGCTTGAAAAGCAATGTGTATCAAAGAAATCTGAATTAGACAAACTAAATATAGAAAAACTACCACTGATAAAATCTTATGAGAACAGGAGAAACGTAATCAGCCTCGCAGCCGAAAAAGAGATAACCGATCTCAATAAAGAAAGAGAAATAAAAATTAAAGAATCCCAAAAGACAAAATCAGTTACAATAAATAACTTTTTTCAAAAAGAGAGAAGAGAATTAGATAAGCAACTAGCTTCATTTAGAAAAGAATTAGAAAAATCAGAAAAGGCAAAAGCCAAATCTCAAAAGAAAAGACTGAAGGTCAAAACTGACCTCAGTGAATTAAAAAAGAAGAAGAACCCACAAATCCTTGAACTAAGGAAGAAAGTTAAAAATTGGGAGAGCGATCTTACTAAAGGGCGAAGAATTCAAGATAGACTCGATACCTTAGAAACCAAAAAAAATGAGTGGGATAAGCTTGTAATAAATGAGAGAGATGACACCAATAAAAGAATAAATGAACTTAGAAAGTCTATAAAGAGAAAAAATTCTGATGAGTACAAATTGTTTTTAAAAGATGGTCTTCGTCGATTTTACAATGATGGAGACGCTGATGAGGCAGTTAATGCAATGGCTGGTGAGAGCATAAAACTTGATCTAGATGAAATACGAAAACTCGAAGAGGCATTGAAACGTCTATCGGAGCAATATGATTCATTTATGTTAAGATATAGAAAAAAGCACAAAGACATTCTAAAACTGCTTAAGCCGCTCGGTGGTAGAAGAAAAACCATGATTTCCAGAATCCAAAACGCTAAGAAGAGAATTGGCATTCTAGAGCAGATGATTAAAAAATCTATCGGTATCGTAGACGAAGCCAATCAAGATCTCATAGTTAAAGAAAACCAATTAAGAGAAATCAAGCGCGAGTCAACAAAACAAATTGATTATCTAAGCAACCTGATAAAAAAAATTCCTGAAAAAAAGAAAGCAGCAATTATAGATATTGAAAAAAAATTAAGGGGAACATTGAAAGATTTTGCTGAAAAAGAATCCTCAATAAATGAAAAAGTATCAAAAAAGATACATACTCTTAATGTTGCATTTTCCAAAGAAGAATTATCACTAACTATCAACGATGCAGAAAACAAAATGATGTTCTATATTGACGAGATTGAGAAATCTAATGATCAGATTAATTTTTACATCTCTGAACGAAAAAACATCGCCACAGAAAAATCAAAGACAGAACTAGCATTAAAACAATTATTTAAAAAGCACAAAAAAATTCAGGATGAATTATTAGAAAATGAACATCATTATGATGAAAAAAATAAAGCGATTGAAGAGGAAAAGAGGTCTAACAGAACCGAACTATCCATTATCGAAGAGCAGCTCCTTACTCTGGACAAACAAAAAGATGAATTCTATGGTCGTCTACTTGAAATCGAAAAAGATTATGACGAATCAAAAAGAGCAATCAGAGAACTTGAAAAATCGATTTCCGTACCAGGTAAACGACCCTCTAAGAAAAAAATAAATAAAAAGCAGTTGATGGATACCTTGAGTCAGATGGAAAAAGACACAATGATTAACGTTGAACGGTCAGAAGCTTTGATAAAAGAATTAAACATCGTAATTGATAACGGATACAATGAACGATCAGGCCTTGAGAGCTCAATGAAATTGCTAGAAAATGATCTGGAATATTATAATACAGATTTATCAAGAATAGATACCCTCATAAAAAATAATTCTGAACATATAAGTAAAATTGCTTCAGACCATAGAAATGCACTAAACAAAATATCGGACATAAAAGAATTATACTCGCCTGTTAAAATAATCTTGAATGATCGGATCGCTGAATTATATACCATTGTTGACCTCAAACAAAAAGACCGTGATGATTTAGAATATAAATATGATGAGTTAAGAGAAGACTTAAAAAATAAAAGAGTCGAGGCTGCAATTGCAGATCAAGAGCTTGCTAAAATTAATGAGGGCATGAAAAAAGCTTTAGAAAAATCATTTTATGAGCAAGATGAAAGCAATAAAAGTCTGGGCTGGGAAGTCACAAATAAGAAAGCGAACACTTACGCCGACCTTGCAAGAAAGAAAATTGAATATAAAGAGTTATTTAATTCGATTTTGGAAGCGGAAAAACATATTTCGCGGTTAAAAAATCAAGAAATATCATTGAAGAATCTTTTATCGGAAAACGAAAAAATTAGCTATAAAAAAATAAAACAAATGGAGGATAACTGTACCAATCTAGAACTCTCAATTGCAAAAGAAAAAAATGAGCTTTCTGGCATTGAGCAAGAGGTTAAGCAGCTGAGTAGTTTAGCGTTTAATTATGGAGATAGAATTCAAGTATTAAATAAGGAATTAAAAGAGTATAGAGAAAAACAAACCGAATATAAGCTAACGTTAAAAGAACTGGATCGCTCAGTTAGTTCCATTAGAGAAAAATCCCAAATTATTGAAAGAGATTTAACGTTCAGAAAAAGCAATACAATAGAGATCGATTATATGGCAAACCTTGGTTTGTTGATGGACCCCGAGACCTCTTTAAACATACTCCCAACTCAGCATAAGCAAGAGTTTAAGTACTTTAGACCAAATCAGATCCTTCAAAAAGTATTTTTAGGACTGATAATGGTACTTTCGCTTGGCGCTTACAACCAAAGAGCGCAAATAACCGCTCTAGAATCTCACCTGCCACTAAAACAATCTGAATTGAAATTACTCGATATTCGAGAAAAAATGAAACAGTCCATTGACAACGAAAACATGCTCACGAGTACATATGGGAAATTAGTGTTGGAGGACCAGAGGGTTTCTAAAGATATGGTAGTTGTATTAAAGTATCTGAGCCAAAATATGCCTAAAAGATTTAGGGTAACAGATCTGAGAATAGAAAAAGATGAATCAAAAATTAACCCCTACAGATCTATGTTTGGATCATCTGATATAGTAATAGCAATAGATGGTTTTTTTGAGAGCAATCTAGAGAAGTCCTCAAAGTATATTGCACAAATCAAAACCACCTTTGAACGGGCAAAAATGTTTAAAAGCATTGATATTGGGGAAGGTAAGAAGTTGAAAAATAAAAAGACACAATATTCGATAAGCATGGTTAGATAGATGATAGGACATCAAAAAACAAAATATTATTCATTGATAAGTTTAACAACCATTCTGCTGGTTTTGTATCTCTATGATGGCAATCAGATGAGATCCAAAAAACGGTCTCTAAAAAAGACAATTGAGAGCATGAATACAAAGCTAAAGTTGGGTGACGAGGTAATTACTGATATAGAAAAAATCAGGGTTGAGTACGATGAAAACAAACAACGATTAATTGAAAATAAAATAACTGGTGTTCAACTGATGAAAGAAATTGGTAAAATTAAAAATTTAGCTTCAGATCTAGATATTGAAATGAGCGAGATAGAAATTGACCCTGATGATACCTTTCCAAGGTTTATGAAAGATACTTTAATTGAAAACCCAGAAATTAGGAGGCAATCACTAACTTTTTCTCTAAGCGGTAATTTTTTGGTTGTAGGGAGCTTTATTGAAGAATTAGAGAAGAACAAATCTCCACTTAAAATACATAATTGTTCTATTAGGCTTGACAGCTTAGATCCGCTTGGAGTTATTGCGAAGCTTGAATATTTAACATACGCTGGTCAGGATTTATGATAAGAGAAAAAATCATAACAGGACTTTTTTTCACTATTGTTGGTGGACTAGTTATTGAGGCATTCCCAGAAATAATCCTACAAAGCGTGAAGTCAGAAAGTAGTTTAGATTTTGCTAAAACTCGACCCAGCTTTGATGATAAAGCGAAAGAATTCCCAAACGAGAGCAATCAAGTCACTGACGTCACTAACTGGGGTAAAGATATATTTCATGATAGAAGCAACGTCTATAATAGCTGGTTCCAGCTAACAGGTATAACTCGGTTCGATAATGGTTATAAAGCCATAGTGAATGGGCAGATTGTGCATGAGCTAAGCAAGGTAAGAGGTTTTATTGTAAAAACAATTACAAGTAACAAAGTGGTTCTGGCACGAGATCAGTACCGCGTAATCCTTAAACTAGGAAGATAAATGAAATACTTATTAAAAATTATCAGTAGATACGGAATAAACATCTTCATTCTACACGGGTTAGTTTATACACAGGCCTACAAGTACGGAGTGTTCACATCCCCCCCCGAACTGGAGAATGTATTTGTTGATGAAAATGAAGAAACTTATGCTCTAGTACTAGAATTCAGCGGTGCAAATTTTGATTATGTAACAAACGAATCTTTTGCACCGCCTAGCCTCTCACTCTTTTTCAAAAATGTAATATGGGATAAAGGAAATTTTGTAAAAAAATGTAACCAGAAACCTCTGTATCAATATGGCATCAGCATTCCAAGAAACACGAACCAAAAAGAGCAGGTTAAAAATTTGAGACTAAAAATGGATTTTACAAGGGTTCCGGAATATAACATAAAGATTGAACCTAGTACTGATAACGCCAGTAAGCACTCGATAAAAATAATATGGGACAGAGACAATGTAAAAAAGTCAAGGCCAAAATATGCATCCATGACAAAAAGGCTACCCCCATCCAGAGTAAGCTTAAGCTTCCAGGATGCTAAACTAGTAAATGTCGTTAGAATGCTAGTTTCTCAAGATAATTTGAATCTTATAATGGGTGAGGATGTTTCAGGACGCGTTACCGTAAGTCTTGATGATGTCTCTCTAGAAACTGCTTTGGATGCAATACTTCATGTCAACAATTACGAATGGTTTATCCAAGACAATATCATCATTGTTCAGCCTATGACAACCAAAAAAGTAATGAGTGGTGAACTGTTAACAAGAATGTTCAGATTGAATTATGTCACCGGTACAATTGCGCTTGAGGCTGTGCAAGAGGTCCTATCACCAAGAGGAAAGATTAAAGCTCTATCATCAACCGCTACAAATAACCTAGAACCTGGTGAAAAAGATATTTTATTAGTTACAGACCTACCCAATAATTTTTCACTAATCGAGGGTGTCGTTCGGTCACTCGATGTGAAAAGCGATCAAATAAACATTGCAGTAAAATTTGTTGAAACCGCCTTAAAGCACGACGAGATAATTGGAATAGACTGGGATTTAAGAGAGCAAATGAGTTTGATAAGAAGCCAAGATGCAGATACGGCAAAAATATTTGATCTAGGATACATCACCATTGGTGATGAAACAATGAACTTTGCAACACTCAGTAGGCCTGTTGTATCTGCTATATTATCTCTGCTTGCTAATGATGGGAGCACAAAGCTTCTGCAAGAGCCTCAGATCACCACAACCAACAATTCTCCTGCAAATATTGTAATAGGTACAACGATCCCAGTCTTAGTCCCTCAGGGTGAGGGCAGTGTCTTTGGAACAAATCCTTACACCTATGAAAATCAGCAAGTAAACATATCTCTTGACGTCCTACCAAGAGTAAATGAGGATAAAGTTATCAGCATGAAAATAGATGCTATGGTTCAAGATATAATTGGATTTATTGGTAAAGATCAACGGCCAATGATATCTACAAGAGCGACTAACACAACTGTAAGAGTGAACAATGGAGAAACAATATTGATAGGGGGTTTAATTTTTGATACGGCTGATGAGCTAGTATCAAAAGTACCTCTACTCGGAGACATCCCAATAATAAAAAAGTTATTCAATTATAGCAGCAAAGATAAAGAGCAAAGAGAGCTACTAATATTTATCACCCCCACAGTTGTATCGAACGATGTTTAAAAGGCAAGCTAAAATGGAAAAAATATTCACATCAATAAGCAAATACTTGTATATCACGGTAGGAATTTTATCATCAATCATTTTCTATACTAAGTACATAGTGAAGTATGGCTTTATTGTTTCTGCATGCTACAGCCAAGGAGATATGTTTATTTTTGGTAATAATAGACCAGTGGCAGACGCAGGGAAGGATGTAAAGGCTATTTCCAAAGGGTCTATATTTCTAGACGGTTCACGATCCTATGTCGGTGACGGGTCCAAAATAAAATATAAGTGGATATTCGCCCCTGGACTCGCACTAAAAAATGAAAATGATTTTTCCTCTGAAATTTCTTTTGATACCTACGGGTCTAAATTTTTAAAAAGTGTTGAAACATATAAACAGGTTCTTGATTTAAAGCTTAATCAGAACGATCCTGGAACAAAACTCGAGGTCGTTCTAAAAATAAAAGACCGTATTGGCTTTGAAGATTCCGACACCCTAATCGTGGAGTATTTTGACCCAAAAGCTAAAAAAAAGGAAATTCCTTTTACAGGATCTACAACTAGTGTTAGATCTATGATTGATAACGTTGTTATAGAGCAGAATCTTGATCAGAGAATAAGATCTGGTATTTTAGTCCAAGGCATCTCTGATGGCAGGGTTGATAAAATTGATTCCCAAATTATCAGCAAGATAATAGAAGACCAGATAAAATCTGTAGGGTTTGATTACGCAACTTATTCAGAGCAAGATGTTAGTAAAAAAAGTAAATCAGGGCTTTCTAAAAGCAGTTGTAAGACTGATGCCTGTGTATCTAGTAATGCAAAATTAGTTGGGTCGGAATATTTTATTACCTGGAGATTTGCAAATGCGGTTGATGAATTGCACCTAAAAATTTTCAAAACTCAAGATTTTAATAAACACATAAATGATGCAATCTTGAAAAACCCATTTCGGTTAATGAGTGAATCAGGGTTGTATGGTATAGACCAATCTTTGAGAACATCTGTGTCGAAATTAATGTCTGCAAACCAATTCAAAAATAGCATTTCAATTGTCGACAGATTGTTTATGAAAAATGAGCGATATATATCATAC
This sequence comes from uncultured Fidelibacterota bacterium, assembly GCA_913041325.1. Next base: position 12,225 of record CAJWHU010000027.1, read on the forward strand.
AGTAAATATCCAATTTTTTTGGGATTTTCTTTTCTTGTTCTTGATAAGATTTTGACCAAAGAACCTCAAGAATCTAAGCCACCAGTGCCACCAGGGTTTCCACATGATTAATTATAAAAAATTTAAAATCAGAATCGGTGTTTTAAAACATAATCGGAGAAAAGTATGAAGAAATTCACTTTCATATTATTTTTATTTTCAACTTTTATTCTTTCTCAAAATACATTGTTGAAGAAGCAGAATAGTATTATTCAAGAGAACCATAGTGGTAATTCAACTGAGAGAAATATTTTCACTGTACCAAGGCAGATCTCATATCAGGGGCTGATTACTAAACCAGATGGTAGTCCAACTGACAATGGTAGTTATGAGATTTTTTTCAAGATATACGATTCAGCTGATGGAGGTAATATTTGGTGGTCAGAAAATCAAGAGGTTTCAGTTAACAGTGGAATTATTAGCACAACACTGGGGAACGTAAATCCGATCACCAGCATACCTGAGCAAGCATACCTTGAGCTTACTGTTGATGGTTCAGTGCTATCTCCCAGGCAGGTATTGACTTCTGTTTTTTATTCCATACTCTCTGACACATCTAGCTATGCTTACAAAGCAGACTATAACAACCTGATAAATAAACCTAATCTTGACATATACGTAATGAAAGATTCATTAGCGGTACCTGCAGATGATATTACTATCGGTGATAGTGATGTAACCATAATGACATCAAATGGTGACGTAAAAATAACCCCTGCAGTAGGTCAATCTGTTATAATTGATAGCACAATCTCAATTGAGGCTAACTTAATTGGTCATGTAAATGACTCTGACCTAATGTTGCTATCGGAGAACAGTCTTGAGATCAGAGGGGAGCTGTCAGCTGCACTAATTAGTGGCGATGCTGTTTTAGATGAAGATGATATGGCCTCAGATTCTGAAACACATTTAGCTACCCAACAATCGATAAAAGCATACATCGACACAAAGCAGGATGCAGACGAAAGTCTTCAAACAATATCTGCGTTAGAGCAGGTTGATGGTAATTTTATTGTTTCAAATGGATCAGATTGGACGGTTGAAAAAGACTCAGTTGCAAGAGCTTCACTTGGTTTGGGTGATATTGCTGTGCAGCAAAAAAATAATATAGATATTGACGGTGGTATAATTGATGGCACTGTTATTGGATTAGAAAATCCGCAAAGCGGTACGTTCAGCACTGTTAACGCAGAAAATAGAGCCTACATAGGTGACATGATAATTCAGGATGGTAGTATTACTGATGCAAATGGATCTATCTCTTTTGGCACCAACGACCTAACAACTGATGGTAGATTAACCGCTGGAGCGGCTACTTTAGCATCCGGAACAGCCATAGGTAACATCACAGTTTCTGATGGCTCTATAACCTCCGGTAGTAATGCTATCTCTTTTGGTGACGAAAACTTGGTAACAACTGGTACATTGAATGCAGGTGTTGCAGCATTGGCTTCAACCTCTAAAATAGGTGACCTAACTTTATCTAACGGGTCGATAGTTGATGAAAATGAAGCCATATCTTTTGGTAATAACGACTTATCTACGACTGGCACCCTTTCTGCAGGAGTAGCCACATTTGAATCGGGTACACAGGTTGGGAATGTTGTCATATCCAACGGGTCAATTAATGCTATAAATGATAAAATAAATTTTGGTAATGATACGTTAATTACAAATGGGCCGATAATTGCAGGTGCGTCCACTCTGGCATCTGGAACGACTATCAGCAACCTAACAGTTTCTGATGGATCTATAACCTCCGGTAGTAATGCTATCTCTTTTGGTGGCAACAATCTCTCCACAA
>CAJWHU010000028.1 GCA_913041325.1 uncultured Fidelibacterota bacterium
TTTCCAATACTTCCATGGCCTACAATAACCATACGGTTAATCATTTTAAAATCTTCAATTTGATTTATTAGAGTATTTTTACTTAGCCTCTTTGAGAGGTCAACATCCTTCAATGGCGGAGAATAGCGAGCATTTTTTAAACCATCTAAAATTTTTAATAGAATTGTTCATTTTAAACTGCTTATTCTGAAATTATATTTGCTTTTTGAAGGTCATCTGGTCTACCTATGTCCATCCATAATTCATGCATAGGATAGGCAATAGTTCTTTTAGATTTTGCTTGAATACGCTCAAATAGCTCGGGCATATCACACCGCTGTTCACTAACTAAATCATCTAAAACATCTGGTGATAGGGCATAAACAGCTGCATTTATATGACTTCTTGATGTGGGTTTTTCTTCAAAACCAACTATATCAACACCTTTTATTTCTACTACACCAAAAGGATTTTGGTACTCATGATTACGCACTGCCATGGTTGCACATGCTTTGTATCGATTGTGAAAATCTAATAATTCGCCGTACCGTATATTAGTAATGATATCACCATTAGTTACTACAAATGGTTCATTTGGTTTAGGGTTTAGCAAACTCAATGCCCCTGCAGTCCCAAGTGGAGATTGCTCTCGTAAATAATCAATTTTTACTCCAAGATTTTCACCATCACCAAAATAATCTTCAATCACATTACCCATATGATGAATTGCTAACACAAAATGATTAAAGCCATCAATTTTAGCCCTCTCTATAATATGTTCTAACATGGGTCTACCAGCCACTAACACCATTGGTTTTGGGCAATCTTGAGTATGCGGCATTAAGCGTGTTCCCTTACCTCCTGCCATAATCACCATTAAATTTGAACGTTCGGGTAATGTAGACACCTCGTCCCATAAATGTAAGCCAACAATTTTTTGTTCATCATCTATTATTGGTATTTGATGGATTTTATTTGCTACCATAAGTTGCAAAACCATCTCGCGTTTCATATCTGGAGGGACAACCAATGCATTGTGATTAATTAATTTATCAATAGAGTTTTTAAGTTCTAGGCCTTTAAGCAATCCACGACGTATATCTCCATCAGAAATAGTTCCAATAAACTTGTCATTCTTGTCAGCAATCACAATAATTCTAATTCCAACTTCATTAAGATTAGCAATTGCATGTTCAATATTTGAATTTTCTTTGAGGACAGCTCGCCTCCATAATTCATTATTCATTATTTAATCCAGTAAATTTAGTAGTAATAATCCTTGGTCAAGTTAAGTTCTATCTATTAAAAGTTGAAAAGCTTCTGCTGCTGAAAAACCAGCATTTGAACCTCTCCATTTTGCAAGGGCCTTAACTGTTTCAATGCTTCGTGGAAAAGGAAAACTGTCTATTTCAGTTTTATATACTTTAATAATATCTATTTTTTTCTCTAAATAACTTGATATATCAATGAAGGTATTAGGATGGAATATCTGATATGACTTATAATTAAATTCGGTTTCTGAAGGAGTTTCGTATGCATATAGTTTCTCGACAGATTGACACCTAAACCATTTTGAACATGCATTTACACAGTCAAAAGTAATTTTATGGTCTGAATGCACGTCACCTCTATGAGTTGTATAAACAATGTTTGGTTGAAACTCTTTAAAAACTTCAGACATTTTTGAAATAATTTCACTAGCAGATAATTGATCTAACTTTGCAGCGGGAAAGTTCAATTCATATGTATTTGAAAAACCCATTAGGTTGGAAACCTTAACAATGTCTCTATCCCTTTGTTTACGAAAATCTTCAGACCATCCCATATCTTCTGTAGTTTTGGTGCATATTAGCCAAGAGACTTCATCTCCGTCATGGATATGTTTAAGTAATGTTCCCCCGCACCCAAGCATTTCGTCATCTGGATGAGGTGCGATAACAAGAATTCTTTTATTCATTAGTATGTTATGTCTTTTATAAGGAGTTTGTCGTCGATTTTTACGGATGCAATTATTTCAGCAATCTTATCTGAAGATTTTCCATTGCCGTATGGGTTTGAGCATTTTTTCACTTTTGAGATATATTCTTTATCAAACATTGCTTTATTTATAGCTGCAATAATCTTATTTTTGTTATGTGCAATGAATTCTACGTTTTCCGCATGCAATCTTCCCTTTTGTCTATTGCCGATGTTTATAACAGGGATCTTTAAAAGTGGTGCCTCTAGTATTCCTGCACTTGAATTTCCTATTAAGCATGCAGCTCCCCTTAATAGATTTACAAATTCTAATCTGGGTATATTTTTAGCAGTATAAATGAATGGCAAGTTTTTAAATTCCTCAATGGCTTTTATGATGCCCATACCTCCGGCATCTGAATTAGGAAAACTTATAATAGTTTTGACCTCCATCCTTTTTACAGCCTCAAGTGTAATCTTCATTTGATGATAAGCTTGGTCAACTTCTGAGGATAGAGCATGCTGGATTACTACAATATAGGGCTCATTTTTAGATAACTTGAAATTTAAACTCTTTGATAACTCAGATCTAGATAGTTTTTTGGTCTTTATTAGTCTATCTAGACCTGGATTGCCTACGTTATGGACTCTAAATTTTTGCTCACCCAACATAATTACCCTTTTTTTGCTTTCTATATTTGTAGTCAAATGAATGTGTGCAAGCTTTGTCACTGAATGACGTATTTGATCGTCTATATTGCCGACTACTCTATCTCCTCCCGAAATATGTATCAAAGGAATATTCATGTAGGTAGATATTAATGCGGTTGATATAGATTCCTCCCTGTCGCCTAAAACTAACAAGAAATCAGGTTTAATTCTTAAGACTGTCTGAACTAATCCTTGAAGCTGTATGCCAAGACCTTTAACTCTTAAAGACTCAGCATTACCACTCAATAAGCTTTCTATACGATCTACAATCTTGAAACCATCTTTTTCAATTTCATCTATGGTATTTCCATAATTTTCTGATAGATGGGCTCCTGTTACAGCCACGTTCAAATCAAGTTCCGGATGTTTATCTATAGAATGAAAAACTGAAGATAAGATGTCATATTCAGATCTAATTCCTGTAACTGCTAACACCAATCTTTTTTTCATATTAGATTTAAAAAATAACTTTTTCTTTCCATTCACTTCCACAGTTAAAGATTATATCTATGGCTGATAAATCATTTAAAAAGTCAATTTTTGGAAATAATTGAGGATAAGAAATAGGTAGTTCACTTTCCATAAAATGTATTTCAATGCCTGCAGATTCAAAAGCCTGAATATTTAAATAGTTTTTTCCACCCATACCAGAAATATATTTTGTAGCACCTTTATTTTTACATAATTCCAATATGAGATCTGAGCCACTTCCGATAGATTGAATATCACTGCTCTTATAAGTAGGTACATCAATATCAAGCCAACCCATCATTATCCTAGTCAATTCAATATTTAAGTCACATAAATTTTTCCAGTCCTTTTTATAAAAAGATTCTAGATATGGCTCATAATTACTAAAAAATTCTGACTTACCATAACAATTCTTTAAGGACTGCCAGTGTTTCTTTTTCCAATTTAAATTATTGTTAATTTGAGTGTCTTTAATCTTTTGACCTAAATTTTGACTAACTGGAATCGTTAACCAGTGTCTTCCTTGGGCAGTTTTGATTTCATTTCTATTTTGGACCCCGTTTTTTTGAAAATCAACAGAGTCAAGAAATATAAAACTATCAGAATTGGCAATTTTGAGAAAATATGGAAGCCAAGGAATATATTGAGGTTGGTGAATGGATATCTTCATTTCCTTTAGAACCTCTTTAAAATCAGTTTTATAGAATTAGTAACATGAAGAGCATCATCGTCTGACATGCCAGGATGACAAGGCAAACAGATATGCCTGCTTAATATATCTTCAGTTATCGGTAGTTGCCCTTTATATGTCTTATATAAATTTGTAAATACAGGTTGAAGATGAAGCGGCGGATTGTATGCCCAATCAACAGTAATCCCGAGTGAATATAATTCTTCTGTTAAAGCCTTTCTATCAATTTTTTTATTAAGAATAATAGGTACTTTCCAAAAAGAAGAAGAGTTGATATCTTCAGGAATAAGAACATCAATCTTATTATTCAGGATAGCAAGCTCATTTTTATATATAGTTGCAATAGCCCTTCTTTTAGCCAGAAATTGATCAAGTTTTTCTAACTGTATTCTGCCTAAAAGAGCAGAAATTTCAGTTATTCTTACATTTCTGCCGGGTATGCTGTACACCTCAGTTTCTGAAGACATATCTCTACCTCTGTTTTGAAAACTTCTAGCAAAGTTAGCAATCTTATCGCTATTTGTTGTTAGCATTCCACCTTCGCCGGCTGTAATAACCTTTGAAGGAAAAAAAGAAAAGCAACCAGCATCACCAATAGTTCCAGCATATTGATTGTTGATTATCGCACCAGGTGAATGAGCTGCATCTTCTATTAAAAACAATTCATTTTCTATGCAATAGCTCCTAAAATCTTGGATATCTGGAGTTATTATTCCAGTCATATGAACAAGGATAATTCCAGCAGTATTTTTTGTTACCTTTTCCTTTACATCATTAAGGTCTAAGGAGAATGTTTTAGGAGAAATTTCCGCGAAGATCGGCGTGCCTCCATTTAAGTGAACCGACATGCCTGTACCAATGAAAGTTTGAGACGGAATGATTACTTCTTTGTCTTTAATATCATGAGCCAAAAGAGCTGCCTCAAGTGTTGAGGTGCATGCGTTCATGGCTATAGCGTGCTTAACATTCATCTTCTCTGCAAACTCTTTTTGAAAAGCAAGAACGTTTGGTCCCATACTTAGTGACTTATCTAAAATATTATCAATCTCTTTATGTATTCTTTCTCTATCACGCTCATCAAAGAAAGGGTCTGCCATTGTTATGTTTTTATGAGTCATAAATTTCCTGCTTCTTTAACGCATACTTACTAATTTCATCTTCAAGTCTTGAGGGTATGAAATTAAGAATTTCTTTAGCTGTTTGTATATCGAATCCAAAGTCTCCTTGGGGACCATCTTGGTCAAGTAAAATAATTTTTGATCTAGATTCTAGTGTTTTTATAATTAAATCCGTAATACTCAATGCAGATAACGGTTGCCCTGAACCAACATTAATTGGAAGATATTTATTCTCAAAATTATCAATAATTTTAATAGCATTGGTTATTGCTTTAATTCCATCTTTGGAGGAAATATAGTCTCTTACAATCGTTCCTTTTGAAAATAATTCAATTTTATTTTGTTCGATTGCATTTTTAATAATGTAATCAATAAGCCCGCCTCCATCTATAAATCCACAAAATCTTAATGAGATATAGTTGCCTTTAGACTTTTTTTGAAACCACTTAAGCCAATTTTCACAATTTACTTTACTGCAAGCGTATGCTGATTCTGAAATATCAGTCAAGAAATCTTCTTTTACTTTTAAATTGCAAATATCACCGTAAACAACTTGGCTTGATGCATATATAAAATTGGAACACTCGCTTGATAATTCATTTAATAGATTAAATGTTGTAATCTCATTTGATTCAAAAAAAATATCTTCTTTCGAACCCGCTCCAAGGGTTGCACCAGCTAAGTGAACTACTGTATCAATTTTTTCAAGCGAATTAAGTATATTGTCATTAGAAGATAAATCTGATTTTATCCATTGGATATTTGGCAAGTTCAATAAACTAGTATCAAGTTCTGATCTATAAATAGCAATTATCTTTTCACTATTATTACTTAATTCAGCTACTAATTTTTTTCCAAGAAACCCTGATGCGCCAGTTACTAAAATTGTCATATTTGATTGTACTGAGTCAATTGCTTTATCTTATTTAGATGACTATATATTCATCAGGTTCAAAGTTCTTTTTTGCAATAGTCCCTATTATTTCATCGATCAACATTGGTGAAATACCTTCTCCTGGCCTCTTGCAGGTTAAGTTTTCATTAGAAAATATTTCTCCTTTAGAAATATTCTTTGCAGCTACAATTGATTTACGAGCTACCAAAATATTTTTCTTTTCTTTAATGCTAGGGGCTTTAATTCCGTTACCCATAGCTTTTTCAATATTCTTGATTGAATCTACCAAGGCCTTAAGCTCATCCGGTTCTAAGCTTGCCTTATGATCTGGGCCTGATAAATTTTTATCTAATGTAAAGTGCTTTTCAATAACTGTTGCACCCAATGCAGCAGCGGCAATAGAAACTTCAATACCTGAAGTATGATCGGAATAACCTATTGCAAGACCTGTAGCTGATTTAATACTCTGCATAGCATGGAGATTTACCTCTTCCATAGGTGCAGGATATTCTGTAGTACAGTGTAATATAGTTATCAAAGATCGAGGTGTTCCAGCTTTTTCTATAGCACATATGGCTGCATCGATATCATCCATTGTTGCCATACCGGTCGAAATGATTATGGGCTTGCCAAATTGGCCAATATGGCGCAGGTAAGGCAGATTAGTTATCTCACCAGAGGGTATTTTAAAAAGTCTTAAATCTAGGCTTGCTAAGAAGTCAATACTTTCAATATCAAAGCCTGTAGACAAAAATTCTATGTTTCGATTATTACAGTGTTTAATTAATTCATGATGCATACTTTGGCTGAGCTCTAAACGATTTAACATTTGATACTGAGTTTCTTTATTACTTGAATTTGCAATTTGATAGTCTGCTTTTTTAGCTTGTTGAGTAGCTAAACGATCTGCATTAAAAGTTTGAAACTTCACAATATCAGCACCAGCATTAGCAGCAGCATCTACCATTTTTTTTGCTAAGACAATGTCACCATTATGATTCACTCCTGCTTCAGCAATTATAAGAATAGGTTTTTTCATTACGATTTTGTATTTGATGTGATTTTTGAGTTTTCTGGTTGATTATGTCGAACGGATAGCCCCATACCAATAATACATCCTCTCCCAAGTTCAATTCCTTGCTTTATAACGCTCGCACTGCCAACAAAGCTACTTGAACCTATAGTTACTTCGCCATTGACTATTGCGCCTGTAGATATATGACAGTGATCTGCTACTGTTGCATCATGCTCAATTAGAGCTTTAGTATTAATAATACAATTACTACCTATCATTGCATTTGAATTGACGATAGCACCATGCATAACTATCGTCCCATCCCCTACCAAGGCACTGCCTGCAACATGCGCAGTTTCAGAAATAATAGTTGGAAACTTAAAACCCAAAGCTGATGCCTGATCGTAAATGCGCTGACGAACTAGCGCTGTCTCGATTTGCCCTAGAGCTATAAGCGCATATTCATATCGTTTTGCTAGATCAGGTAAATCGCTATCTGTTCCAATTACAGGGTATCCCATACATTCATTTTGCAACTCTTCTTCTTCACCTATTAAGCCAGCAATTTTAAAAATACCTGTATGCTCAATAACGTCAATACATGAATGAGCATGACCCCCTGCACCAATCAAAATTAAATTAGGTTTGCTCATAATGATTTCTTATTAAACGTTACCCACCAAACTAGGGTTGCTAGGTATATTAATCAATCGTCGCGCCAGTGATTCAGCCCCGTCCAAGTTCATCTTTGGACAATTAATAAATGGGGTTAGCTTATGCATTAATCGCCAAACTGGACGAGTCATTAACCCAGCTTCATTAGTAACTTGCAAAATGGCCTCACGTTCATGAGTTTGATCTTCATTAAGCATGATTGTTTGTAACCAAAAATTACTGCGGCAGTGTGCGGGTTCAACAAATAATTGTACTCCTTCAATTGGAGCAAAAGCCTCTCTATATTGCTCAAATAGATCCCTTTTGGTCATTAACTTGGATGGTAATTGCTCTAACTGTGCGCAACCTAGAGCAGCATTGATATTGGGCAATCGATAGTTATAACCAATTTCATCATGGATAAATTCCCATACATGTGGCAGTTTAGCAGTTGTGGTAAGATGTTTGGCACGCCGAGCGATTTCGGAATCATTAGTTAAAATAGCGCCACCTCCGCCTGTTGTTATGGTTTTATTGCCGTTAAAACTTAATGTGCCCATTAAACCAAATGTGCCAGTATGTTGACCACGATACTCACTCCCCAAAGACTCAGCGGCATCTTCAACCATCTCTATATTAAAATCTTGAGCTATTGAAAGTAAACCATCAATATCTACCGGATGACCATAAGTATGCATAGGTACCATTGCTCGGATCACTTTCCCGGTGGCAACATTTATGCATCCGTCATTAGATTGCTCAGTATGCGCTTCTAGATACTTACGCAACTTGACAGTATTTATACCCAATGTAGTTTCCTCACTATCTACAAAATGGGGCGTAGAGCCACAATAACTGATGGCATTGGCTGTTGCAATAAAGGTAAGTGCAGGTACTAGTACTTCATCTTTAGCTTTCACTCCCGCAAGCAATAATGCGATATGTAGCGCCGCTGTTCCATTGACGACTGCCACCACATGTCTTGATCCTGTATAAATTGCTAAATCTTCTTCAAAGCGATTAACAAATTCGCCCACAGACGAAACAAAAGTAGAATCTAAACACTCCTTAACGTAATGCCACTCGCTACCTGTAAATGCCGGCTCATGTAAGCCAATAGGACCTGAACCAACTACTGATTGAATGGCATTAACAATCGAATCTGGAAGAGATTTTTGTTTATTCATAACACTAGACATTGTAGAAATCGGCTTTATAGCTGTGAAGGTTTCCAGAGTTTTCAAACCATTCTGCTGTCTCTACAATGCCACGTTTAAAGCCTTCTCGGTCACCATAGACAGGTTGCCAGCCGAATAATTCTTTAGCTTTTGTATTATCTGCCCACAATCTCTCGACCTCAGAATCAACCGGACGCAAACGGGTCTCGTCAGTGATTACGTCAATCTTGACATTCATTGCCTCTGCAATGAGTTGTGCCGTATCGCCAATTGAGATTTCAAAATTACTTCCAAAATTCACCACTTCACCCAATCCTTGCTCAGAATTCATCGCCATAATAAACCCTGCCACTGTATCTAGAACGTAATTAAAATCACGGGTAGGCGAGACTGCGCCCAGCTTAATTTCACGTTTTCCACTTGCAATTTGTGTGATAATGGTAGGTATAACAGCACGAGCAGACTGACGTGGGCCGTAAGTGTTAAATGGCCTTACTGTGACTAATGGCAAACCAAACGAAGCATGAAATGAGTAAGCCAATTGATCGGCCGCAATCTTGGAAGCAGAGTAGGGTGACTGACCTTGTAATGGATGCTGCTCTGTGATGGGAACAAAACGCGCAGTGCCGTAAACCTCGCTGGTGGAAGTGTGAATTACCCTGCCAACGCCTAGCTCACGCGCCGCCTGCAATACATTGAGTGTACCTTTGATATTAGTATCTACATAAGTATCAGGCGAATGATAAGAATAAGGAATAGCGATAAGAGCAGCCAGATGTAAGACAACGTCACAGCCCTTCATTGCCTCCTTAATTCCATGCGGGTCCCGCACATCACCCGCAAACACTTCAAACTGACCCTTAACATCATCGTTACATTGATCTAACCATCCCCAAGAGTTAAAGGAGTTATAAAGCACAAAAGCCCTTACTTTATGGCCCTGACGAACTAGTGCTTCAGTTAGGTGGGAGCCGATAAAACCATCAGCTCCAGTGATTAGAATAGTAAGTTTATTTTCCTTAATTTTCATATGTATTTTATCTAATCCCCAATAATATTTTGATAACTACCACTTCGTTTAATTTGACCATCTTCCAACTCGACAATCTCCGTACAATTTTTAAGCGTGGTCAACCTATGCGCGACGATAATCACGGTTATATCATCACCAAGATTTTCAATGGCTTTCATGACTGCGCCTTCAGTTTGATCATCTAATGCACTGGTGGCTTCATCGAGCACGATTACATCGGCTTGCTTATATAGCGCGCGGGCAATACCAATACGCTGACGCTGTCCGCCAGAAAGCTTTACGCCACGCTCACCCACTTCTGTATTGTATTGATCTATCAACGATTCAATGGTCTCGGCAATCTGAGCCTTTTGAGCAGCTTGACGTACGCGAACATAGTCTATTTTTTCCGGGGGTTCACCAAAAGCAATATTCTCAGCAATAGTTGAATCTGATAAAAAGATAGCTTGGGGTACGTGAGCTATATGCGCTTGCCAATTACGATAATTTTGCTCAGTAATATTTATACCATCGATAGACATACTTCCTTGAGTGGGTTGTAACAACCCCATGAGAATATCTAGTAATGTACTTTTGCCACTGCCAGTGGTGCCAATAAGGCCTATACGACAACCTTTTGGGATACTTAAATTAAGCCCAGACTGTAGTATCCAAGGTGTGTGTTCTGAATATTTAAAAGCCAAGTTGTTTAAGTTAATGCTTTGCTTGAAAGGTATAGGTTTTGGCATTGGCTGATCAAAATAAAGTGGCAATCGCTGATCAAGAAGACTTAAGGACTCTTCTAGCGTCGCTTGACCTCCTCGAATAAATGACCAGCTAGAATAGGTTTGCTGCATAACTGGTAATAATCGTTGAGCTCCCAATGCAAGTGCGCCTAACACTGGTAATGCAGCAGAAATACCAGATGAACTTCCAGCCAGTGAGTAGGCAAGAATAGCAATTAAAATCATGCCTAGGGATTCAAGACCAAAACGTGGAATACCAGAAATAATAGCGATGTTGGCTTCTGCACGACGCAATTGTAAGTCTGCATTACGGTAACTGCTAACATATGTCAACTGAGCGCCATCAATTAACACATCACGAATTCCACCTAATCCCTCTTGTAAACCTTTAATTACTTGATTTGCTTTTTCATTAAGATGCTCGCTGTCACGGGCCAAAATTTTTCTAGTAGATAAAATAATCATCATATAAATAAAGCCAAAGCCAGTAAAAGCAGATATTGCAATAATTGGATTTATATTCAATAGTGCGATTAGGACAAATCCCATCATAAGAGTAGAGCTACAAATTATAAGTCCTGGAACGAGTGTATGATTTACCACACCATAAGTTTTTTTTGAAATGCCAGCAATCACCTCACTCGTATTTCGCATCACATGGACAGAGTAAGGTTGAAAGAGTGTTCGGCGATAAATACTAATACTTAAATCATGACCAATTGCGTGTCCAATCCTAGTCAGTGACCATAACAAACCAATTCTCATCATACCGGCTAGTATTGCAGCAAAAGCAAAAATGATTGTTAGGGGTAGTAAAAGTTCTATTGACTCATTAATACCAAGTGCCTCAATAAGTGGTTGTGCCATTGGATGAGCAAATACTTGATCAGGAGCAGTTAATACTCCTAAGAAGGGAACGACCGCACCAATACTGACAACCTCTGCGAAGGATGCCAGAATCATTAGTATAAACAACAAACCAAGCTGCCCTCGACGCACAGGGGTGATATGTACCCAAAGTCGGCGTAACAGTTGAAGTAAGGTTGAATTAAGCATACTAAGTTTTCATTCCAAATAGATAAAGAAAATATAAGGACGAGATCCTAAGGTCAGGAGAGTCATTCAATCATAAAGTAAAAATAAAGCTTGGTTAGGGCTACAAAAACTAAACCAAGCTAGTCTTATAAAAAATTAATAAAAGATGGCCATCACCAGTGACCTGAATGACATGTTTTGACATTTAAAAATCACTCTTTCTTAATATCTTGCTGTTGCCTTACTTCTTCTTGTAACCGAATAATTTCTTCTTTAAGCTGAGTAAATTCCTGCTGTTTTCTAGCCAGAAATCGAGCAGTGATGCCCGCCTTCTGGATAATGCCCTTAGGGGTTAATAAATAAGCGTAACGCCACTTGTTATCTGAGCGCTGAAAGTTATCCAACTTCACCCAACCCACATCAATAAGAGACTTGATCAAATAGTTGGTTTTACCCAAACTAATGCCTAATTTATCAGCAAGCTCACGCTGAGATAAATCGGGTTGCTGCTCAAGTATTTTGAGTAATCGATATTCGAGCTCTTGATTGATCATAGTTGCAATGCAAGTATTTTAATTATTTTGGGCAGGCTACCGCAGGACACTGCGAGGACAGATCCCTAAAAAATATAAAACGAGCAAACTTAAAGGGTCTAGGTCTGTTCATTTGGTGAACAAGATAGCACAAGTGATTAACATTGCAAGTTTTGGTGACTATAATGCTAATTCTCTTACCAATATTGAAGTTGATTATCTTTTTCCCCAAACACACAAAATTTCTTTTTGAAGAGCGCATTTAAATAAATTACTTTAAGTCATAAAGGATCTAAAAGCCGTGCGACTTGCATAGACTTAGGTGTATAGAACCTCAGCTACCCTCCACCAGAATATACAAATTGATAGTAAGAAACAGGGATATAAGAAAATCACCTCCAAAAGAGACAAACAATATTATTCAGCAACGCGGTTATATAATCTCACAGGAAAATTCGTCACCTATACGATGTATTATTTAGTAGGATTAATAATATTTTCTGGCATAGTGCATGACTAATACTAGCAAAACTGAAAAAATTCCGCCGAAAAGGGTACCCAAAATACATATCAAGGCCCGTTGAGGTTGAGATTTTTTTTCTGGCACCATACTTGGACTGACTGCCACAAAGACATATTCTGGGCTGGCCTCGGCAAGCATCTTATTTTTTGTCTGCTCTTCAATAATAGAGTAAAGAACCTCTCTCATTTCAGCGATAGATGTCTTCTCAATCTGAGCCTGCAAAAAATTGATATTATTGGAAACCTTTAACATTTGGCGCTGCTGCATGTGTGCATTAATGGCCGCCACAAACATATCTAACCACTGCTTGGCAATCTGCGGAGAGTAAAACTCGATAGACACAGTAACTAGTCCAGATTTATCTTCTGAAACCTCAAGTCGCTGCGAAAATGCTTGAAATAGTTGCCAACTACTTGGTGGACCTAAGACCCCAAATTCATTCTCAATCAACCATTGTTTATTTTCAGCATCGTAGACATCTTCATCAATCTGAAGTTCATTAGATCCTTTATTCCAACCTTTTGCTGCAACAAGCTCAACAAGAAGATCATTATCGCCAATAAAATCTTCAATAAAACTCCACGACTTCATAATTTCTTGTGCTATTTGCTTTTCACTGCTTTCGCCACCTCCTAAGGTAACTCCGGCAAGCGAAGCTAATCCACTAAACTGGCCTAATGAAGAGAGACCAGAGCTATCGGATTGCGCAGGAGCAAGCAGAGCTGATGCTTTGAACTGGTCAGGCACAGAAAGCGCGTAGATTACTGAAATAAAGGCAAAAATAGCCGTAATAGCTATTATTTTTTTACTTCCAGCCCATAAAACACCAAATAGTTCTCGTAGATCTATTTCATAATCAAGCTGAGTATCGTTCTCAATATTATTTTCCACGCTTTATTTCCTTTATTCTAGATAATTTACTTATTACAATTTAAAGTTCTTCACAACCTCTTTGCTTCCTATATCAGATGCGTTTATTTCTGCGACAACACTTGTATTTAATAAGTTTAACAATAATCTTACTCTATCTTTGGATTTCTTAGATAAGAATATTGCATCTACTCCTGAAAATTGACCCTCTTGGATAGAGACCTGATCGCCTTTTTGATAATCTATTATTGAAACATCTTCTTTGAATATGCCTGATTTATCTAGCTTGTCTTGAATTAATTGAATAATATAATTAGGTATAGAAGGAAATTTTTCTGAAAACATAACAATCTGACTGACACCATAGCTAGACTTAATAGATGTCCAGTTATCCTTCTTTAAGTTAATTTGAGCAAAAAGATATCGAGGGAAAACTGGAACCAGGGATTTGAATTCGCTATTTTTATTAGTGGGAGCTATCAAGGGTAAAAAAGTTTTAAAACCTTGTTTTTGAAGATTTTCATTTGCTTTCTTTTCCTCTTTTGCTTTCGTATAAATAAGAATCCAGATATTTTCTTCTTTTTCCCTTTTACCGGTTTTCATATTATAAAATACTTAAAATGCTTTGGTGCCCGGGGCCGGACTCGAACCGGCACGAAGTTTCCTTCGAGGGATTTTA
>CAJWHU010000029.1 GCA_913041325.1 uncultured Fidelibacterota bacterium
ATACCCCCAGCCATACCTTTAACATAAAGCTTTATTTCGCTAAAGGGCTTACCAAACGTTCTCAATGCCTTTTCTTGGAGCAATAAAACCCCAATATCCGAGGGTAGTGAGTCAAAACCGCAGGAGTGTATAATTTTACATTTATTTTTCTTTGCTAATTTATCATACCTCTCAATGGACTCTCGTATGAATGGAACCTCACCAGTTAGATCACAGTAATGTGTGCCATTTTCAGCACAGGATTGAACAAGTTGGTGCCCATATTTTAAATATGGACCTACAGTGCTGATTACGACCCGAGCCTTTAGTGTCATCTGGTCAATGGAATTTTTATTGAAACTATCTACAACAATAACTGGAAGATCAAGCATATCGCTAAAGCGATGCTCAAGGGCCAGTTTTAGTTCACCTAACTTGCGTTCGTCTCGAGCTGCGATTGCCCAAGAGAATTGTTTATTTTTAACACCGTAGTGGTCTAGCAAATACTCTACCACTAGTCTGCCTGTGAACCCAGTAGAGCCCATAACCACAAGATCGTATTGAAAACTTTTCACAGAACTATAATTTGATGGTAATAAAGATGAAATTTAAACTGACTAGTTTTTGAAAGATTCAACATATATTTTCCGCAAAGTCTCTGATTCAAAACACACAGGTAAGGTATTGTTAAATGAATTTTTTGACACATCATAGTAAATGAAATTATCCCAATTAAACCCTGAACCACACATCGCATCATGGTCAATCTCAGTTAAATTGTTTTTGTCAAGTCGAAGGTATCTTAGATTCGAATTATCCATGAAATAATCGGGGACATAACCGATTAGGTTATTACTAAACAGCCCTAAGTATTTTAAATTTGGAAGTTCTGTAAGATTATTAGGTATACTACCTTCTAACTTATTTTCAAACAGTGCAAGAGATACTAATGATTTTACATTTCCAATCTCGGTAGGAATAGTTCCACGGATTTTATTTTTACCAAGGCTTAAAAACTCGAGTTTGCTTAGATCACCAATGTCTCGAGGTATTGTTCCGCTGATATCATTATCCCAGAGGTTTAGATAAACTAGATGCTGAAGGTTTCCAACTGCCTCACTCAAGTTTCCAGACAATTTGTTAGAGCTTAGGTTCAGGTGTGTTAAATTTTTCAGGCTAAATATCTGGTATGGCAGATGACCAGAAAATTGATTGTTAGATAGCCAAATTTCTTCCATATTTTTCAGTCTGTGTATATCTCCCGGTATGACACCTGTTAGCTGATTATCGCTCAGATTAATCACTCTTAAATAACTCATTTCCCAAAGTTGATCCGGAAGGCCCCCGGTGATAAAATTATTTTGTAGTCTCAATACCTCAAGATTCAATAATTTAAATATCTCCTTTGGAAAATCACCAAACAATGATGATGATGATAGATCGAACTCTTTTGTTTCCAATAATGAATAATCCTTCCCCATTATGGTAACAAAATAATCTCCTAGCACTATGTTAGAATATGATTCAAGACCCCAATGATCTACAACTCCAATTTGGTAGTAGAATGCCGAATCCATGGGGAGAAAAAATGTTGTATCATCTTTTTCATAAACTTTTTGAGCAATTTTATTATTGTCCATATCGGGGTTTTTTGATTGATAGATTGTATAATGGTTGAAGTCAATATCCAGATTTTTTTCCCAACGGATGCGAATTGCTTTACTGTATTCGATTGGAAAAATTTTTGTAGGTGCAGGTGCCCTAATCTCAAGCTCATGCGTTCCCCTATCGCCAATAGCTACGGAGTCAGCTTTACTTTTGACATTTACCCAGAACCAATTCTCAATTCGAGGATCAAAAGAATGTAGCTGAAAGACCGTGTCAGCTATATTTTGAACTATTTCAATTGTATCTATACTACCGTCTTTTATCTGTTGAAAAAGCACATACTCCTTAAAATCGGAGGCTGTTGATTGCTTCCAAAGAATAACCATTTTATCTTTGTCATACTTTACCGAAATGATTGGTACCTTTTCTGGAGGAGAAGGAGGAATGAACGACGGAGATTTAGTTTCCTGAATTGTAACTCTAGGAGGAGAGGGTTCGGGAGCTGGTGGGCTACTGCAGCTCCAAAAAAGACAGATTGGCAGCAAATAATAGTAGAAATAAAAAAAACGGTTCATTTTGTTTCGCAATTTTTACGACTGGATATCTATCTTATCCATTTTTTTTTCGATTTCATCAATCTTGAGATGCATTTTTTTGAGTTGTCTAAGTTGTAAGAGATTTAAGATTAGGAGTATAATAATTGCGGTTCGTTGACTATCAACAATCCTTCTCACTTTAATCATAAAATTTCCTCGTATTATTATCATAAATATATGGACTATAATCCAATCAAAAAACCCCGCTTATAATGCGAGGTTTCCGGGCAAAGAGGTATTAGTGATAAGTTATTTTAGAAGTAGCATTTTCTTAACAGAGGTAAAATTATCAGTTTCAACCATGTATAGGTACATCCCAGCTGATACAGTTTCCCCAGATTGGTTTGTTGCGTCCCAGAAAAAATGCTTTCTTCCAGGCCCCTGCATTCCAAGGTTTATAGTTTTTACAATTTTACCGCTAATATCGAAGATTCGAAATGTGACATTTGTATTTTCAGGAAGATCAAACTGTATTTTTGTAAACGGATTAAATGGATTCGGATAGTTCTGATATAAAGCATATTGCTCTGGCAATGGATCAACATCGACTCCTAGAACAGCAGCATCAACTATCTCAGAATATTCGCTGTAATTGCCGGAATTATCTACAGCCAAGACTCTGTAGTAATTTGTTGTATTGTACTCAAATTCAAAATCAACATACACCGTATCTAGTAGTAAATGCTCAGTAAACTCTAAGAACTGATTGGTAAATGACTTATGCAATAAATAATATTGAAAGTCGTCAGCTGAAATTGGATCCCACGAGATACTGATACCATCCTCCAACACGATTGCTGATAAATTTATTGGTGCATCAGGCGAAAGGTTATCAACAGAATAGCCAGCTACCACCTCAGAATGGTATGATCCAGAATTCATTGATGCCACGACTTTGAAAGATGTAATCCCGTTACCAGAGACCGTGGAGTCTGTTACAGTTGATACATCGTAGGTGTATGATTGGCTACCGTTCGCAACACCATTGAGAATATTTACCCATGTTGGTTCGGCCTCTATGGTGTCTGATCTAAAAATGGTGTAAAACTGTCCGGTTACATCGATTTGATCAAAAAATGAACCTTCAAAATCCAGATAAACCTTTCCACCCTCATCACCAGGCACATCAGAAACAGATGTAATTTTTGGTTGAAAGAAGCGTGCCTCAAGCTCAAAGGTATCCCTGACTTCAACCTGACCATCGCTTAGAAGAAGTGGAATAGCATAATAGCCCTCCTCAGGTGCATTTCCCAATAGCCTATATGGTTGGCTATCTATAGCTATCCAATCAGGGTATTCTAACAGATTATCAAAGGTTATTTCCAGGTCATCTAGATCGACATCAGTTGCATGCAAAATAAAATCGAAGTCAACGCCAACACCAACTAAACTGTAAAGATCAGCAAATTCTGGTGGATCGTTTACAGGAAGTATGGTTACAGAAAATTCTTCAACGTCTACCGCCCTTCCCATGTTATCGTTCGCATACACTGTTACAAAGGCAGATCCATTCCAGTTAAAGTAGGGGTTTATGTGAATGACTCCATCTATCACCTGAGTTGTAACTTCTTCTTCTGATGAGGTTGCTGATAACGTGATATCATCGTTGTCTACGTCTGATACTATAACCTCCACTTCTGATTCAGTATCCTCTTCCATTGTAATATCCTCAATTTCCTGTATGACGGGTTCGTCATTGACAGGAATTATATTTATCCTTACGTACCCAGTATCAGAAAGACCATCATATTCTCCATCTGTTGTCCCATCATCCATTAACAGGTAGCTCATACTATCCGGTCCGAAATAGTCTGTATTGGGAGCATATGCAAGCATACCAGTATTACGTTCGATGGAAAATGAGCCATGAGTAAAAGGTTCGATTGTAGTAAAGGTAAGTCCCTGGTCATCCTGCTCCCCATCGAGGAGATCGCCATCATGCGCATCCAAGTATATTTCTAGGAAATTGTCTTCGTCAATGTTGTGAACTTCACTTGCCGCATACGGTTTATCATTTACGGGAACCACAGATAGCTCAAAATCAGTTGTAGCCGAGAGATTATTATCTAAGGTTAGTTGCACCTCGATATCAACGCTTCCTGTCCAATTTGGTGCAGGTATAAGCGTTAAGGTATCCTCTTCGACTAATGCAGAAAGCTGCTCACTACTACTCGATGCATAAAAAACATGCTCATAATCAGCATAGGCCGACTCAAGAACTACGCTTAGAGTTTCATCCTCCATTACCAAGGCATCCGGGATATCAGCCAAAAAAGCATCTGAGGACACAGATAAAGAGGTATTTAGGTTTATTTCTGCTTGGTCAGGGTCGTTGCTGTAGATATTTACAGTTGAGCTATACTCACCTGGCTCTAATTCAACCGCCGTGTAATGTAATTTCAGGGTGTCGTATTCACCCACTGAAATAGTGCCTGCGTTAGTTGAGCTACTAAACCATGAAGGCGTCTCAAGAGAGATTACTACATAACCATGGCCTTCATTTACTCCGGGTTCATTTTCTTGGTCCTGAGATGAATTAAATGAGGCACCGCCCCACCCTCCACTGAGATTTGCTCCTGTACGTCCACCACTGTATCCACCTCCGCCGCCACCGTCAGCATAGCCATCGCTTCCGCCACCACCAAAACCACCATAGCCCGTACCTCCTCCAGAGTAACCTACACCCCCTACGCCTCCATTTATGTACGAGTACGCGATAGAACTACCTAGATGCCCTCCAAAAAGACCGTTCCCATAAAACCCTGCTCCAGAGTTACCCTCACCCTGGCCACCGCCTGCAAAGCCACCATATCCTGCTGCGCCAGTCTCACTGTTGTACGTTTCAACTATAGCATCATAGCCTTGGTAATAAGAGCCTGATCCACCGCCACCACCTGCGATGATAAGTATGGATTCATCGTTATTGTGAGGTAGCCTTGTAACAAAAGTTCCACCTCCGCCTCCACCAGCATAACCACCGCCGTAGTTGCTTTCTTGGACACCCATTTGTCCAACAAGGATGTTTAAAACTTCACCAGCCTGCAATTCAAATTTTCCACTCATGCGACTGCCTAAGCCTGCGGCAATACCATTGTTTGTCACACCTCCACCTTGGGCACCAAATACCTCAATGGAATAGAGGCCTGATTGTGGAACGCTCCACTCCTGAATACCACCACTTAATGTTACACCTCCTTCAAGGGTTGTACCAATGTATTCATCGTCGCAATCACTCTGAGCAGGACCCGTGTTGCCAATTGCCCCGCAATTTGTGAATGTGTATGACGTTGAATTTCTTCCAGAGTTCAATGCGCTTAAGCTCCAGCTTAGGTCTCCTGTGCCGTCATTGCCAATTATGATATCACGCGATGCTGTATCGCCTACAAAAAGATCAACATCCAAAGGTTCATAGGATAATGTGATATTTGGACTAGGAATGTTAACAGTTAGAGAAACTGGAACATCCACAGTGGGCTGTTCATAGTCATTGCTAACTATAGAAACATTTCCCTGGTAATCACCACCACCTACATTTGCAGCGTTCAAGGTAAGCTGAATTACCGAAGATTCTCCCGCTGGCGTGAGGCCTGATGATTCTGAAAGTGCCATCCACTGAGGAGATATATCGATCGTATTTAAAAATGCTTCCATTATAACAAGGGTTTGCGCATCATCGATGAAACCTCCGATTGCTCTGGAATATAGCAGATAATATAATCGGTCTGAGTTTTCTAACCCAAATACTCTATGGTAGTCATTATCTGTATTAGTAGCAAACTCATGGCTAAGACCCTCGTTTGCCTCAACGATAAACAAATGATTAATTGAGGGGTCTCCAGCGTTGAAAACTCTTTTAACAAAGCCATAAAAGGTTTTTCCATTTATATTTGTCTCCAAGACAGACCCGTTCACTGTGCCACCATTATCAGCACCATTGTTGCCTGTTATTTCAAAAAAAGGAATATTGTTTATATCCGCTACAAAAAGGAATAGGCCATTATATTTTCTGGTGAAATAGGAGCCTCCCTGTCCAAGGTTATCATTGCTAACAACCAGGCCGTCAGAATAATTTAGTATTACTCCTGATGGGGTAGACAATTGGTTGCCACCATCATACATGTCATTCCCACCATCTATAATACTGTAGCCATTGACTCCATCCGAAAAAAAGTACATGTCTGGAATATTTGATGTTATAGTTTCAAAATTTTGATCTATGTCTTGCAAGATTGATTCTAAATTGCCATCCCTATCTCTATCAATTGTACTAAATGATGTTGCGGCTCTAGTTCCCGTATAGGATATCGCATCGAAGCTAAAAATATTTTCGGCAGTGGGAATATTCACCATCATTACTTGATCATCAGTCTTTAATACAGGGCTTTGGTTGATTTCCGTTCCAAATGTCTCGCTACTGGCAATGACCATTGAAGAATTGGAATTGGATAAATTTATCTGCCAATCAAGATCTGCATCGCCCTCATTATAAATAGTTATTCCATGTTGAGATATTTCACCAAGATACAACTCGTCCTCTATAGAGTTAGGCGATACAGAAATACTTGGTATGAGGGGTAAAGCGGTTTCCTCAACCCAGCTCGCACCGTATATTGTGGCATGGTTTGCATTCCCACTGTGGTCATACAAAATCTCTCCCTCGCCTGCATCTGCCGTCCAATACACCAGGAGTCCATCCTCATCGCCATGGTGACCATTGAACACATCATTTTGGATTTCATTTTGAGTGCGGGCCACATTCCAAATTGAAACTTGGTCTAAAGTGTAATTACCTGGGTTATCTACGTTTCTATTTCTTCCAAGCTCAATACGATTCCAATCAGTTTCTACCCATTCTACTGTCTCCACTAAATCACCATTGAAGTATGCCCTGGTTGTTTGCCCATCTGCAACTATGGATATATGCCCCCATTCTAATGCCAGTGGCGCTATTGTTATAGCTCCGAGCGCAGATTGCATTCGATAATTATCAGATCCATCACAGTCTAGTTGCCAACCATTGTTGGAGCCGTCATGAGTATTAAAAATACTTTTCCACCGATTCTGACTCAAGGTGTTTGCTCTGACCCATAAAGAAACAGTATAGGTGCTCATGTTACCACTCCAGTCAAGATGTGTGTAATCATCAACACCATCAAAGCTCAGGACATATTCACCATTGTCAGGGTATACACAGCTACCATCATCGGCTGTTGCATCCTCATTAAAATTTATGGCAAATGGGTCAGTACAACCAGGCGACAGAGGTTCCAAACCAATACGAAAATAGGGATGGAAGCCATTATCATTTACGTTGGGATGTTGACCAGCCACACCATTCTTCATTGTTAAAGGTCCAACTACATGGGGCAATCCAGCATCATTAAAATATTCTATGTAAGAACACCAATCGTCAGATCCGTCTGAAGGAGACCACTCCAAATAATAGTACTCTCCAGCCTCAAAAGAAAAATACTCAGCAAAGAGGAGGTCATTCCACCCCATGTTACCAAAAGCACCAGGATTGCCCTCAACACTATGTAAAAGTTCATCAATTGCATAAGAGCTGGAACTTTTAAAAATACGAGCTAAATAATTCTTATCATAGAGCTGGGCATATATACCTAATGATGATATAGTGAAATCTTCATTTGCTATAATATGCAGGCCACGGCCAGAGCCAACTCCACCCCCAGTATAGGTACCAACAAGGCTTGGAGATTCAAGTACAATGTATGAATCACGATCATTGCTTGATGGCCTACTTTCACTTCGATTTATTTCATTAGTGTGTAACCTTTCAGGATTAATAGGCTCACTGCCATCTATATATTTTGGATTGAACTGCTCTGCGTGTAAAAAAAATGGTGCAATCAAAAAAAGTTGGAAGATATTAGCGGTTTTATTCATGATGATTTTTTTGTTCCAAAAAACGATGTTTAAGAAGTTTTATATAAGTTTTGCTTCATAATTTACACAAAATGATAGAATATTATTGTTAACTAAATCACTGTGCTCAATACTCCCAAACTAGCGAGGCTGCTCCAAGTATACCGGCTTTACCTTGTGGGAGACCGGAGGGTAAAAGTCTT
Source organism: uncultured Fidelibacterota bacterium (assembly GCA_913041325.1). Next base: position 8,273 of record CAJWHU010000029.1, read on the forward strand.
ACAGTATTTTTTTGACAATCTAATAACTGTTCCTCCATCGATATTTTTGCATACTTGAGTAAGCGGGTACCAGCATTGCTAAAACCACCGTAAAAGACAAATGCCTCGGGGCTCAGTATGGCTGCTACTTGTGCTAAACCAATGCCCAATTTTAGACCCGTGTATTGGTAGATTTTCCTGGCCGTTTTATTTCCTTTGTCATATTCAGAATCTATTATTGCGCCATTGATATTTCCGCTATTGAGCTGATTTAAAAGTAAATCTTGCGGGTCATCTTCTAGAAATTCTAAAATGGTATTTTTTACGCCCGTGGCTGACACATAAGATTCCAAACATCCACGCTTTCCGCATTTGCACATACGTCCATTTGGATCAATAGACACATGTCCCACCTCCCCAGCAAATCCACTGTAACCATACACAAGAGCTCCTCCGCTAAAAACACCGCTACCTAGACCTGTTCCTAGCGTTATTTCAACAAAATCATCCATGTCTTTTGCAATGCCGTAGTTTTTTTCACCTAACGCTGCAGCATTAGCATCATTAGTCACAAATGTCTTTTGATTAAAATAATCTCCAAAGGCTGCTTTAATATCAAAACTTTCCCAATCAAGGTTTGGTGGTGAATCAATCATACCTGTATTACGATTCGCGTTAGGCGCACCAATACCGATGCCAATCATTTCCATGGATGAATTTTTCACCAAATATTCATTTATAGATTTATATAACCTGCCTATTAGATGATCTACAGATTGCGTGCTGTTTGTAGGTATTTCACCTTGCTGATATATTGCCCCTTTTGCATCAATTAGACCGTAAACAGTATTTGTACCGCCTATGTCGACACCTAATGCAACCTTATGATCCATGATTTGTTAGTTTAGACCCGACCCCTGCCGGACTTTCATATCTATCACTGGGGGCATGTTTGGCTCGGGCTCGATTACTACAGTTCTTGTCACAACTGCCTCAGATCCATAATCATCTGAAACAGTTAGTTCGAAGGTATATTCACCAGCCTCAGCCTCAAAACTTACCTTCCCAGAAAATGGATTGGGTCTAATTTCAACAGGTTCACCTGATATCTGTCTCCAAACATATTGCAGTTCATCACCGACATCTGGATCAAAAGAGTTTGTTGCATCTAGAATCATAGGATATGTTTTAGTAAGAGGTGAATTATCATGTTCAATCATGACCCTGATTTTCGAGCGTTCGGCGATCGCCATTTTTTCTAACAAGTCTATTTTCATGGTTTTTTGGATTGACTTTGACTCATCATATCTGGGCTCTTCAACTGTTTCGGTTACAGCCTCATTTAAAATTCTATTCTCATAGTTTTTCCATTGATACAGGAGTAAAACAGATGCCAGAATGACAACTGTAGAAAACAACTTACCTATTTTATCGTTTTCGAAATATGAATTGAACATCATTAATTAAAATTGTTTTAATTTACTTTGAATGCTTTGTCTAGTTCAGCATTTAATTGTTGCACCATTTCATCGTATGCTCTCACCCCCGCAATTTCTTGCGAGTCAAAATCAGCACCTTTTACATCAGTAAAATTGATATTGAAAAACTCTTTATCTGTTGATATTTCTTTGAACCCAACTGAGGTATTGCCAAAAGTAAAATATGGAAAATTACTTCCCATTCGTCTAGACTTTTTAATGGTATTTGATTCTATTATAATTTTAATATCAGGGTCATCTGAAACAAACTCTAACCTATCATTCATATATTTTTTAATAGCAGGTTCTATTATTTTATCTTCCAAAACCTTGTTTAAGTTTTTTTCTGTTGAAACAATAAGGGCACGTGCCGGTAAAACACGGGCAGTAATAGTATTAACAGTAGGATTAATTTTGATTAAACTATTTTTTGTTGCAAAATTTGAAAATAGCGAATCCACATCAACGCTGTATTCTATCGATAATGATGAAGCAGTAAAGGGAATCAAAATATCATGTTGAACAATGCCATTTGCATCTGAAAAATAGGTAGATGTACCATCCAAAGTTTTAATTTTTAATGGTAACCCTCTAATGGGTTTTTTCTGGACTTTATCACGCACCGATATTTTAACATATTTACCTCTATCAATAAATGTTTTGAAGCTGCTACTCTCAAGCTCAGCACTAAGAAGTAAACGAGAGTTATAATCTTCTATTTTTCTTTTAATTAAGGAATATAAATTATGTCGCTCATTATTGTAAGGTACCTCTATAGGCTCATCATGAAAAGGTAAAATCTCTTGCCAGGCTTTTTGAATCAGTGAAAAAGAATTTGCTTCCAAATTGTTATCAGCAAGCCTTATATGCTCCAAGGCGGAGCTGGTGGCATTACGTCGTAAACGCTTCATAGTCTCTCTGTAGGTAGCTTTATGCATTCTTACATAGAAATAATCACCATTTCTTGTGCTGTGATGACCGATAAACTCCAAATCAGGAAGTAATAAATCAAACCGAGATTTCATTACTGACTCTATCATGTTTTCGATATTACCATTGAGATCTTTTACAATGATTTCCATATCAGAAGTAACATTGATCTTTATCTGAGATGCAACCTCGTTGATAGCAAATGTTTTGGAAACCTCTTTAGGGTCTTTATGATCAGATTTAGAGGCGTAACCGACACCATGGTAATATTCTTTATCAATAGGCATTACTTCAACCCAGTCTGGAGGACCTAAAAAACACCCATAAGCGTTTAATAAAAATGCAACGAAAAGACTAAAATGCATTACTTTTGATTTCATGATTAGCAGCTATCGTAGATCAAGGACAATACGTTTAAGATCCATCCCATTAAACTTTGGGTTCTGCATTATCGTCCCCGGTTGTTTTCTCAGGACTGAAGGAACGGTTTTATATACGTACTCAGTGATTTCACCCAAATCAATAAAACTGTTACCGTCATCGGCTGCGCCCGCTAAACCTTTTAGGAGGGTGTATGTAAAGAAACTATGTTTCTTGTCTTCATATATCTGGGATGTTTCTCCATTTGAGCTAGCGCTTAAGATACAAATTTTATCCGGTAAATCAGGGAAATCCCACATTAATTCTGCAGAATCTTCATAGTTCAAATAAGTTATATCAAGAAAAAGGGTGATTGTTTTTATACTACCTAGAACTGAAAGCCTTGATAAGTTGCTGACTAATTCCTCGAGAGGATATTTAGTAATATGCCTGTCATATTTCGCATCTTTTGGAATAAGCAGCGGTCTACCTTTAACCCACTCTCCATATCCCCGATAATAAATAAAAATATTTATCTCCTCCATATCAGAATACCTCTCAGCTGAGATTATTCTTTTCCTAAGGTCGCCCTGGTATGGATCAAATATTAATCTAAACTCATCTCCGGTTGGACCTCCATCCATTTGCCATGTTTTTGAGGGTAGCATTTGAAAATCGGATAAACCAAAGGCCTGGCTGAAATACTTCCTTACAACATCCCTATCCCTATCAGCATGTTCTAGATTGCCATATTGGCTGTCATCGTAATCTTGGGTACCAATTATTACCGCAATACCGTTTGGATTTTTTCTTCCAAGCGGTATCCTTCTATCAACGTCTATCTCACCTATCTCGTCCGGATAATATTCAATATTCTCCACCCCAAGATCTTGCACCACTAATGCCTCAGGAGGTCTATAGTTGCGCATAGTTTCTAGATCGATACGTTGTTTTGATATTCGTGCGAGGTAGTCTTTTAGCTCAACCTCGATGGCAAAATTTTCTTCTGCAGTCATTACAGGTATTTCAATATCTGTGTAATCGCCTGGTTCAAAAGCTGGTAGTGATATTTTTCCTGTAAAATTAGGCATTGTATAGGTGCGATTTTTTATCACGTTAATCGAAACGGACTCTGTACTGCCCTCTCCTACATTTTGAACTCTTAGTGTTAGATTGACTTTTTCATTTTTAGGTATGTAGTGGGTACCAAATTCATTAGAAACCGCAAAATCGCCAATAATCATTTTTGGTGGGACCATAGATTTTGTTTCAACCTGAAAAAAATAGGGCTGATCAAGTCCAATCTCCTCCCTGGATTGCAATTGAAGTTCAAAATCATGTTCCCCCGACAATACCTGGAGCATACCTTGAATCTCAATTCTGGCAAATTTAATTCTTCCCGCCTTAATCGTATCCAGCGTAAAAGGTTCGCCTACAGTTAAAAACCTGTCTGGGTCTTTTGAAGTGACTGAGGCCACTACTTGATGTGCTGGGCTCTGCCCGTCGTTCAGAATGGAAAACTGTAAATAACCACTTTCCTTTGCATCAATAATTCCATTTCCAGATGGTTCATTCAAAACCATGTTTTCTACAACAAAATGTGGAGGGTCGAGCACAATGTTACAAGCCGGCAATGAAAAATCACTTTCATCACCATCCATATCAATGGAAGTAACTACAAAACATACATCCTCAGAAAAGTCTAGGTTTTTTACTGTAAAAGCTGTGGATCTTGACTCTCCTGAATACGATATAGAGTCTTGACTTATTCGCTCATATATCATGTAATAATCAGCGCCTTTGACCTCATTCCAATTTAAATGCATACTGGATACATCCGCATTCGCCAAAACACCAAGTGGAGGATTAAGAGGTACTTTTGTACAATGCTCATTCGACAAATCCGATTCTATATCGTATCTATCTACAGATGAAATTTTATAACAATATGTCTTTCCAGGGGGCATTGGATCAGCAAAGGTAGTAGCGTTTGAAGATTCTAAAAGCTCATTTTCCCTGTAGAGATTATAGCTAGATGCGCCCGCTACCTCATTCCAAATCAGCGTGATATTTGTTTTGCTATTCATTGAAGATAATATAGGAACCTCAACTAACTCATGTGTTTTAGCAAGAATTTCAACAGATGGCCCGCTCTCTGTTTTCAGTGCATCTAAAGCTGATATCTTATAATAATATTCCTCAGAAAATTCTAAGTTATCATCTGTAAATGAAGTTATAAATGGCTTTCCCACTATTTCATCGTTTCTGTAAATAATATAGGAGCTGGCCCCGGCAACAGGTGACCATTCTAATTTTATGGTATTTTTATAAACAGTATCTTTTATATCTCTGGGTGACTCCGTTGGAGCGCTATCGCAAAATTGTTTTGAAATTTCTCCTTTCAGTTCGTAATTACCAGAGGCCTGAATAGAATAGCAATATTCAACTCCTGGGGTTATTTCTTTTTCAAATCTGGTTTCCTCTCCAACATATACTTTTTTATCATTTTCGTAAATTGTATATAGTTTGGCCTGCTTTATGTCGCGCCATGATAATGTGATGCGAGATGGTTCCGTGGTTGTTTCGAGGGTCTTAATATTTAGTATGGGATCGAATAATGTTGGTGGCTCATCCCCGAATAGATAACACTCAACTGCTTGTTTTTGCCCATTAAGTGCCAACTCTAATGATAAATCAGTGTTCTTATTCTTCCGTGGGTTAATTTTAATGCGCTTTGAACCATCACCCTGATGTTCAACCAGCAGATAATAAAATTTTGGTTCTACACCCTCGAA
>CAJWHU010000030.1 GCA_913041325.1 uncultured Fidelibacterota bacterium
TGTACCAACGTTTAGGATTAGGCTTGTTCAGTTCATCACTGATTGTCATTGTACTTATCCATAAAAATAGGGACAACTCTCCAACTTTACTGAATTCATCATTGTGATAAAATTTATAGTATGCAGAGATGATAACGCCTAATAACGCAATAAAAAAACCTGTTATCCCAAGGTACTTTTTAAATAATTTTTTCATGATCTATACAAATATATGCAGAAATTATTTGGTCAATTACTTTTTTTAATTTTTTACTAATTGCTAGTTTTACGACATTGCAAACAAAAAGCAAATGATTGTATGAATAACTTTAATTAATCAATGACTAGATTTCTTTCTTTATATCTCACAGCTATATTTGTACTTGTGGGATGTAGAATAGATGATGAAGACTGCCCTGCAATCTATGCACCTGTCTGTGGCCAAGATGGTGTTACATATGGAAACGACTGTTACGCGAGAAATGCTGGTGTTACACAATGGTCACGTGGTGGATGTGATTGTATTGACGAATCAAAAATATCTGATGAGCCCTGCTATGAAATTGCTGCACCAGTTTGTGGATGTGATGGAATAACCTATGATAATGATTGCTACGCTATGAATGCCGGTATTACCTACTGGACTGAGGGTGAGTGCGATTCAATTAATCTATAAGGTATTCATGATTTGGTCTAAATTTAATCGATTATTTTTCTTTGAATTATTATTTATACTGCATACTAATATTGAGTAATTAATTTTATAAAATAATAAAAAAAGGATGAGCTATGGCAAAAATGAGTATCGCCGCTGTCGTGCATATTAAAAGCGATTATGAAAGCTGGGAAAAGCTAATGCTTTCCCATAATGATAACCAAAAAAGGGTGGATGCTGGTAAGGTCTTATATGGTAAGGTTAATGATAAAACAGCGATCCTTCTTAATCTTGACATGGATGAGGCGGATATGGCTGCAGCAGGTAAAGAGGAATTTGCTGAGTTAATAAAAAATGATGTGGAATCACATGATTTTTATGTTTTAAATAAAATGGAATTACCATCTAAATAAAATTTTATTACTACATCAGGCAATATAATCAAAGATCTCACTTTCAGCGTTTTTGTTTGCAGAGGACCTGAATAATAAAAATGAAGCATTATGTTAGGCACGCGACTGAATCTGATTTAGAGTTTGTTTTAACACTCAATCAGGCATCCCTAGAGGCTGTAAGTCACTCAAACTTGAAACAGTTACATTATTTTTTGGAGGCAGCAAGCTATTTTAAAATCCTATGCATAAAAGATAAACCAGCAGGTTTTTTGATAGCTTTAATGCCTGGTCTAGACTACGAGAGTGAGAACTACCGTTGGATAAGTAAAAACCATAATTCTTTTATCTACGTTGACCGCATAATAATCGATGGTAGATATAGAAATATGGGACATGGTAAGGACTTATACGATGATTTGGCTAGATCTTTTCAGGGCCATGTTGCTAGTATCCTTTGCGAGGTAAACATAAAACCATATAATGGTCAATCAATACAATTCCATAAAAAGTATGGATTTATGACTGTAGGTGAGAAAGATACAGAGAATGGAACAAAGAGAGTATCGTATATGATGTATAACATAAGCCATAGGCTTTAAGCATATTGGAATCCATTTCTGGGAATAAATGATGATCGTTATTTACATAAAAAATTTAGACGCGATATTGATGTTTGCATTCATCCATTATGTGATCACTGGGTTCCATAATGAACGACCTTAGAATAAAAGGGGCAAAGGGTTTCCTTCTTGACTTAGATGGAGTTTTCATACAGTCAGGAGCAATATTACCGGGAGCCCTGGAGACTGTTGAGATTTTCAATTCAAGAAACATACCATACAGGTTTCTGACTAATACAACAACAAAAAGCCGAGATACTTTGCACCTAGGATTGACGAAACAAGGTTTCATATGTAATAAGGAACATATTTTTTCAGCTGGGTATTCTGGAGCCAAAGCCATAATGCAAATGGGTAATCCCAGTTGCAAATTCTTCATTTCGGAGGACTTAAAAAAAGATTATAAATTTTGCGATATTAATAACGAGAACCCCGATCTGATTGTCATCGGTGATTATGACAAATGGGACGTTGCATCTATTAATCAAGCATTTAATTACGTTATGGGTGGTTCTCAAATATTAGCTCTTCATGTTGGAAGGTATTACAAGGTTAAATCTGGTTTAAAAATAGATGCTGGTGCTTTTGTGAAAGCACTGGAATATGCAACCGGCGAAAGAGCTACAGTTGTGGGAAAACCGAATGCTCTCTTTTTTAAACAGGCACTTGATGATATGAAGCTTAGTCCTGAGGATGTAATAATGGTAGGAGATGATCTGTATAATGATATTCAGGGTGCCCAGAAACTGAAGATAAAAGGAATATTAGTGAGGACTGGAAAATACGATTCAAAAATACTTCAAAATACTAATATAAAGCCAGATAGAGTTTTTGATTCAATCAAAAATTTAGCTGATATAATCAAAAGTTAGGTAGGAGGAATCATGAATTATTTTATTGTGACTTCGTTTTGTTTTTATCTGGATATCCTGCTTTACTGTGGGCATAATTAAAAATGAGTAAGAATGACTACATACTGGGCGCTGACGACATTGAATTAGGCCGATTAAAAATTCAACACGATGTCTGGCTCACTGAGGCTATTCGAGGCTGGAATATTGCAGATTTCGGAGCAGGTCAAAAAATTTTAGACTTAGGATCGGGTCCAGGATATTGTTCATTAGAACTGGCTAAATTAGTGGGTGATAATGGTAAAATAATTGCTGTTGATAAATCGAAATTATTTATCAATTACTTATCAAAATTAAAAGAGATAAATAATCTCCCAATCAAGCCAATCTTAAGTGACTTTGGTGCTCTTGAGTTAGATTCCAACACTCTTGATGGGGTATACTGTAGATGGGCGTTAGCCTGGATACCAAATCCCCAAGAAATTTTAAAGCACATAAGCAAGGCTATAGCTCCTGGAGGAAGAGTGGTTATTCAAGAATATTATGACTGGTCAACACATCAAACTATACCATCTATGCCCTCATTAAAAAAAGCGATAAAAGCATCGCTAGATAGTTTTGAAAGATCTGATTCAGATATTAATGTTGGCAGCCTTCTGCCTCAATACCTAAGCGAGTTGGGCATGAAAATTTTAAATGTTCGCTTAATGTCAAAGGTGGCAGTGCCAGAAAGCAATACGTGGGAATGGCCAACAACCTTTTATAATAGCTATTTTCCTCGTTTAGTCAAGATGGGTTACATCGGTAATGATGACTTAACAGCGGCAATGGAGGATCTAAAAAAACTAAAAAAGCTGCCTTATTCAACAATTTGCTGCCCTCTTATGGTGGAGGTAATTGCGGAGAAATTAGCTTAAGCGATTAAACAACCTCCGAGAAAAAAAATAATTATTCAATAGAAATTTATCTTAATACTTTCATTAAAAGATATTATAGATATTGATGAAAACTCATCTACGCCGCATTCAACATAAATAATATAGTATAAGTATTTTTTGATGTTCGGTATAAAATAATAAATTAAAATTATGAAATTTTTACAAAATGCATTTAATAAACACCTAGTGAATAAAATTATTGATCTAGGCCATCAGCCTGCACCTAAACCTGAGAATGAAGATAGAAGGCTAAAAGATCTAAAAGATTTGAAAATAATTGAGGAAAATATTGACAAGAGCAAACGTTTCTCTAGCTTTCCCAAGCTAGCTGCAACATTGACTGACTGCGACAAAGCTGCTATTAATATTGTTGACGAGACTACTCAGCATTGCAAGGTTAATTTTGGAATGGATGTGATGGAAAATATGATGGTGAAAGAGATACCAAGAGAGCTCTCTATATGTGCCCATGTGCTGAACAATGCGTCACAGCCTCTTGTTATAAATGATCTCACGAAAGATGATAGAACAAAGCATGTTTTTGAGCTAAACAATCCCATCATCGCTAAGACTTTCCCAAAATTTTATGCAGGAAGCCCTATTATAACATCCAATGGCTATGTACTCGGCTCCTTCTGTGTTTTCAATTCTAAGCCAAAATCAATTGACAATTCCAGGGTTGAAGGGCTGAGAATGCTCGCTGACCAGTTTATAGATCTTTACGAAAGTACAAAAGGCGATTACCAAAGAGGCACACATTCCGAGATAGAGCAAAAAGAAAAAGTAGAGGGTGAATACTTTTCATCTTCTACTGTAATATTTTGCGATTTTGTTGGCTTTACAAAAAAAACCGAAAAGATGCAGCCTGGAGAGCTGATTGAAACTCTGGACACCTTTTTTGAGGGATTTGATAAAATAATAAAACGTTTTGAACTAAAAAAAGTTAAAACTATTGGTGATGCTTACATGGCCGTTGGGGGGATTCCGGACTTAAACTCAAATCACGCAGAACGAGCCGTTCTTGCATCTAAAGAAATTATAAATTTTGTTACGGGAGTTAATTTTCAACAAAAAGCGATAGGTAATGAGCCCTGGTATGTAAGAATTGGTATACACTCAGGCCCTGTTATATCTGGAACAACTAGTAGCAACTTCGATATATGGGGTGACACAGTGAATATTGCCTCTAGGCTTGAGAGTAGCGGAGAGGTTATGAAAATTGTTATATCCGACAATGTTAAAAAATTATTGCCAGAAAGCATTAATGTTTCAGGAAAATCTATAACCACTCTTAAAAATAAAGGTGATTTTGAAACTTATTCGGTTGAAGTCTAACTATGCTATAATTTTAAAGGAAAATATGCTTTGCCCTCTAAGCAGCTTATTCTAGAATATCATAAACATTATTGAAAATTCGTGCAAGTATCTATTGAAATAAGTCTTTACCCACTGCAAAAAGAATTTACCCCAGCTATTGACCGTTTTATAAAAGTACTTCAGGATTACGATGACATTGAGGTAAGAACAAACGCAATGAGTACACAACTGTTTGGCGAGCTTGATACATTAATGGACATCCTAAAAATGGAAGTAAAAAATGTGTTTAATCGTGAGCTACAGTCCGTTTTTACTTTAAAAATAGTTAATGGTGATTCTAGGATGTATGATAAGGTCTAAAAAGGTGTTAAAGATGTTTTTTGATCTAAAAATAGGTTTTCCAGGCATGGAGATTAAAAGCGGAACCGTAAACCTTAAATCTTTTTTGGGCACCAATGATCAAGTGGCCAGATCAATTGACCATATATGTTCGTTTAGATCACATGTTAACTTTGCTGAGACCATAATTAGTGGCCTTAGTATCAATGGCGAAATAAATACAGTATTTAATCACAGAAAATTCTCGGCAACCCTAAGAAATTTTCAGAGCGAAATTGAAGGTAAATGGGAGGGGCACTTTACCTATTCCGATGGAAGAAATAGCTATATTTTCTATGCACCAAATTTTGATTGTAATAAATTGCAAGCTGAGTCGTCAGGCAAGTAGATTTACTATCCGAGAAGATTTTGCTGCATGGTTTGATATATTAGGATCCGGGAGATGAGCTACTCTTGGTTGTTCCTGAATTTGTGAGGTCAGATATCCTCGGAAGGTTAATGTTGGTATCCCTTAAGTATTTTCTACCTGCTAGTGCAAGAAGTGCTAGTCCAACCATTAAGATGGCTATACTGTGATTGAGAGCATCAGCGCTGTTTAAATCCTCAAAGCTTATAATCCTTGCCAGGTTAAACATGCAGATGTAAAGCGGGTACCTCACAGGTATTTTCCCGGAGTCAAAATAGATTTGAATCATTTGTATAATCTCAAGATATATAAAGATAAGCATGATGCTAGATACACCAACCGACCCATCAAGAAACATCACAATCAGCTCCTTAGCACATAAAAAGACCACTATCGCTAGGATCGTTAGATGCAGCGTCTTCTCTATTACAACTAATGTATTTTTAATTAATGTGTTTATGGCAGCCATTTTAAGTCTACTGATTAATGTACCAACTATATTTTTGTGGGCTTCAATTTGTCTGGATAGAACTTATTCCCCCGGACGCTTCCTTCAACGTATGCCTTCTTTATTACATTGCAATATCCGTCTCTGGCGTGCGAGTCGCCATGAGCGTCTATACTGACATCCTTCACAGGAAGAACATACCTACCAACCTTTATAGCAAGCCTGCAATCGTTCTCATCCGTATTGAAGTTACACATACCGCAAGACATGAGAACATCGCCCTTAAGATAGTTATTGCGTGGAATTGTTTCTAGAAGACCTTTTTGCACTGTTTCTTGGGTCTTTCTTGGCCCGCATCCACCACATCCAGCATAGATGTGAGATAAAAGTAAAAAAGGTACTATGGTGAGTGTGAATTTTTTCATTTAAATCTCCAAAGTTATTGTTTGATAAATCGCTCATAACGCTCAATTCGCCATAAATATAATGCCCCGAGACCAATTAATCCAAACTCTTTTTTAAGATTACAAAATGTGGTTCAATCGTTAACAACCATGCTGCTACAAAATAGGAAGTTTTTTATTTGTAGTGTGCCGGGTGAATTAATTAATGTTTCCTAAACGAATGGAGAATATCTTAATGAAAAAAACATTTAACGATATGGTAAAAGAATCTAGAGATGAGCTAGAAATTATAGACTCGCATGCCCTTAATACTTTAATGAAAGATGACAAGGATCTGGTAATTATTGATGTGAATGATAAAGAGGAGACGGATGAACGTGGTATGATCAAAGGCGCTTTTAATGTTTCGCTTGGCACCTTACCATACAAGGCAGATCAGGAAGTTCCTGATAGTTTCAAAGACAGTAGAATTCAAAACCGAGATAAAAAGGTTGTTGTTACCTGCGGATTAGGTCTTTGCGCTGCAATTGGCGGAAAACTCCTTAAAGACATGGGCTTTAAAGATGTTGCCCTGCTTGATGGTGGAGTTACGAAATGGGTCGAGGACGGATACGAGCTGGAAAAATAGCCTACTAATCAAGCTATCAATGTATTTGTCTGCTAGTTTAATATTACGGTGCTAAGCTAAACTAATTTAAATAATAAAAGTAGGGATTTGTATGACTATACTTGAGAAATGGCAAAGAGCACAGACAGAAATGGATAAGGATGGCATGGAAAATTGCCTCCATGATGATTTTAAGTTCATGAATTATTCTCAGAGCAAAGAGTTTACGAAAAGAGACATAATTAATTGGATCTTAAGCGGTGATATCCATAGAGACAGGATTCGAATTTTGTACGAGAACACTGAAGTAGCTGTTGAGCACTCTTATGTTTCCTTCAAAGATGGTAATAAACAGGCTGTGCTTGGTTTCTACACCATAAGGGATGGTAAGCTTTACACCGCTGAAACCGGAGCAACAAATGTAGAACAGTAATGGATCAAAAATACGTACTACTTAATAAAAACCCTGCATGCGCAGGGTTTTTATTTTTGCCAATTACAAGTAAGTTCTTTTCATGAAAATAAGCATCAAAATCTACCTAGTATTTCTGGTGGTTGCTGGGCCGGTTTTTGCAGGTAGATCGGATGGTCTTGAGCTACAATCAAAAAGAACCACGGCTATCATCCCATATAACGAAAAAGTTATAATATATCCGTTGGATAAAGGGGAAATTAATACTGGATTTTTGGTGAAGGTTTCAGATACAAAAATATATCTAAATGATATCCAGACTGGTGAATTAGTTACCATAAGGAAAAACCAAGTTGAACAAATCAGGGCGAGGGCGGTGACGCGATCAGGCAAAAATTTTGCATATGGTTTTAGTCTGGGAACTGCACTTGGGAGCGGTTTAGCGATGTTCGAGACTGCGAGACAATACCGTTTAACCAATGAGCCTGCTACTATTGCATTTGGACTTATGTTTTTTACCCCAATTGCAGCAGCTGTTGGTGGTCTTTCTTTTGGAATTGTGAACATGTTAAACAAGATTCACCAAATAAGCCAGACAGATGTTTTTATTATAGGCAACAATAGTTGGGAATTTGTCATTCCGCCAAAGAAGCGTGTCGGACTATTAAAAAAGATGCTAAGGTTCTCTTTTAAGTTGGGATAGATTGATAGCCCATATTTATTTACATCTTATTATTAACCTAGCCTAGGTATTATTTGCACAACTGAGGCGACCACTATTGAGTGTGTCTATTTTTATTCCTTTACCTTTCGATTCCATTTAAAAAGCGTTTATAAAAATTTTAAATTATTATGTGAAAAGTGATCCAATCTATAACGAAAAATTGTTATCCATCACAATCGCTAAGTGTTTCTCACCTTTTTAAATGACTCACACCTCACTTGTCCCATAAACAAAGTAATTCATTTTAAATAGTCAAAAATATGATGTTTTTTATTGTTCTGACGATTCAAGCATGTTTGCTACAAGCGGGGGGATTAATTCGTGGTCAAGTCATTGATGCAACTAACCAACTTCCACTATCTCAGGCAAATGTTAAGGTTATAAGCACCGAAATGGGTAGCACCACTGATGAGCATGGTGAATTTTTAATAAATATTCAACAAAGCGGTTACTACTCGCTACTTATTACCTATATGGGGTACGACACTAAGGTTCTAAACGACATATGGGTCAGGCCTAATGCTGATGATTTTCAACAGGTAACATTATTTCCTGCGGTTTTAGAATTTGATAATGTTACAGTGACTCAAAATTACTTTGAGAATAGCGGCCTAAGTAACTACAGCTCGGTAAAATTTAAAAACGATCAAATTAGAAGAGCCCCAGGTGCTGGAAGCGAGCTGACAAGGATTTTGAATTCTTTACCAAGTGTTGCAAGTGTGGGTGAAAACCGTCAAGATTTGATGGTTAGGGGAGGGGGTCCAAGTGAAAATGGTTTCCTCATCGATAATATTTATGTACCAAATATTTCTCATTTTAGCCAGCCTGATGGGAGGTCGAATGGCCCAGTAGGCCTGATAAACACAGAGCTTGTTGAAACTCTAGAATTTTATAGTAATGGCTTTTCATCTGAATACGGCAACAAACTATCAAGCTTTGGTGATATTACCTATCGCGCAGGGAGTCAGGATTCGTATCAAGGTAGTATTGGTCTAGGTATGGGAGGTGCAGGTGGTGTTTTCGAGGGGCCTATATCTAACAATGGCACCTTTCTTTCTTCGTTCAGAATGAGTTACTTGGACCTTATCTCTGATGCGATTAATGCAGGTGGACTTCCTAGCTATAATGACTATCAGGGCAAGATAGACTATAAACCAAGCCAACATCACAACTTCACAATCCTTGGAATTAGTGGTAACAGTGTTTATGAAAGAAGTAAAACCGACGCAATGGACGCAAGTGAGGACAGCTATGGTCGAGTAGATAATAATCAGTATACGCTTGGTTTAAATTATTTATTAGTCATTAACAAAAAGGCCTACTCCAAAACATCGGTATCCTTTTCAGATCAAATGTCAAAAATTAGATTTTTTGATATTTCAAGTGATTCACTTCTCAATGGTATCAACGATGAATATCTTACACATCACTTGAGGAACGCCAACTACATAAGTCTAAATAATAAATTCAACATCGTGGCAGGATTTGAATTGCTTAATAGGAATTTAAAATATGATTTTAAACTTAATGATATCACTGTAAAGGATGATGTATCATTCCAAAATATATCCACGTTTTTGAATTTAAAGGCACTATTACTAAGTAATCTTACCATTTCATCTGGGCTGAGAATTCAAAAGAGTGACTTTGAGAACACTTTCAAAACCTCGCCACGTATTAATTTGGATTATCGTCTGCCTGGTGGGATGGGTAATATCATTTTAAATAGTGGTAAATATTTCCAAAATCCTCCGGAGAAATACCTAGCTCTAGCCAATCAGGGCACTGTTCGGAGTGTTTATGCAACGCAGAATTCAATCTCCTATGAGAAGCTGATCACTGAGAGTACTAGGTTAACACTTTCACTCTATGAAAAATATTATGGTAACGCGCCTATAATAATTAGTGATTTTGACAGATTTACTAGTCCGGCATTTTTAATGGATAAAAATTTAACTTTCTCCGATATTGACTTCGACGGTAGAGCTGAGTCAAAGGGAGCAGAATTTCTGATTGAGAAAAAAAGAGCACAAAACTTCTATGGTCATGTAGGGGGAAGCATTTATAACTCAACATATGTTGACTACATGGGTGTGGAGAGAAATCGGGATAGCAACTATAGATATACGTTCAATGCTGTGGGAGGGTATAGGCCAAGTGATAAATGGGAGTTATCACTGAGGTGGTCGTTATTTGGTGGTAAGCCCTATACACAAGCTGATGTTGAAAGTTCTTTACAATCAGATAGAGCAGTGTACCTCACGCAAGAGTACAATGAAAGCAGGACACCGGCTTATCACAATTTATTTTTACGCTATGAGTACCGCAAAGTGTACCGTTCACACAACATAATTGGATACATTGAACTGTGGAATGCCTATAACAGGAAAAATGTTGAGACTTATAGTTGGAGCAATAGTTCCAATAAAATTATCGAGACAACATATTTTAGTTTTATTCCGGTTGGAGGGTTCGAAATAGAATTCTAATAATTTTTCTAATTTTTAGGCTATTAGGACAAATTAACTTCTTCTGACTTTATAATCACTCAGAGTACCTCCAATAACCAAAGCTGATGATATTATTATGAGGTTTTTCACAATGTATTGCCCCTCTAGCGTGAGACCAAATGGAAACCTAGTAAAGCAAACATCAGGCAAGAGGACTAATGGTAGGAATGTTCCAGGCATCTGTATGAATAATAAAAAAATGGATACCCTTATCAACGGTTTGTAGCACATAGTTAGCCCTATAGCTACTTCCCACCATCCTAGAAATTTTACAAAACTTATTTTGTCATCAAACCAGTATACCGTGTTTGCCACCAGTTCTTGCGCGGGGCTAAGACCCAACGGTTTTAGTAGCCCAAACCAGATAAATATAGTGGCAACAGAGTATCTCAAAAACAATGTTCCATAGGTGTTCATGGTTTTTGAAATCATTTGGTCTAAGTTTTTAACGTAGTATTTATGTATCATTTCTATTAAAATTTAAAAATATTATGTAACAATTATTGCACCACATTTTAAGCTGTAAATAGTTGGTCATCTATTTTAAATAGGGAAGTGTTTTCAGCATCGTCTATTAAAATATTTGCTCAGAGGCTCTGATAATGGCTTAGACACTATTTGGGTTTTCTGTTTTGATTATGATACCTATTTTTTGACATGGAATTCCTTGTGCCAATATCAATTATGGTTCTAATGAACCTTTTTTTAATTTTTAGATTAATGTACATGGCCACTGTTTACATCAAAAATAAAGATGTGCACCTAGGGCAGTTTAGAATATACGAAGGGGAGTTTCCGCCAAGACTTCGGTCGGCGAGGCAGCAATATCAGAACATGTTTGAAATACCTATTTTATTTTATCTACTATGTATTTTGAATATCATATTTGATAGTTACAATGATTGGGATATAATTATGGCATGGGGCTTTGTTTTATTTCGAGTCATACACTTTTTTATTCGACTCCAAAACCAAAAGAGCATCAACATAATACCAAGAACCCTTGTCTTTATGACAAGCTTAGTTATCTTAACATGCGGATGGATAAGTTTTATAACTGGGTTCATAAAATTTTAGATGTATTTAACTAATATCAAAATTTTATGATTAGTGAAGCCAATTGATCTTAAATATCTAAAAAAGATTCATTTTATCAGTTCAGTTTTTATGAAAATTTTCTAATTTTATATGCTGATTATGCTCAAATAAAAGGAAATGAAATGAAAAAAGTAATGACCATTAAAATTATTTCAATGCTCTTGTTCATGATTCCACTAACTACCTCTAGTGCGCACCATCATACGACCAAAGATGCAAAACACGAAAAAATAAAAAAGGATGGTGGGAACACACAAGATGACAAGGTGGTAAAAACAAACCAGAGAAGCAGAACAAATCAGGAGGCGAAGTCCGATTCTAGCCAAAGAAAGAACACCTAGATTGATTTACTTATTTTTGTATTAATTGTTTAGTTTAAATAACAGGAGAATAATATGAGTTTACACATTGTTGAAAAATTTTTTAATTCTATCAGTAATAGAGATGTTGATACCGCGATGTCTCTTCTGACAGATGATCACGTTAGCCACGATCATGGCACCGGTATGGTCATGACAGGGATTGAAGAAAACAGAGCTGATATGGAGAATTGGCTTTCTATGATGTCTGATATGAAGGTAGAAATTTTAAACAGCGTGGAGTCGGGAAATTGCGTTGCTGTCGAAATGCGGATGACTGGTGTCAATACAGGAGAGCTAATGATGCCTGATGGTACAAAGGTTCCTGCAACTGGCAAGTCTGTAGAGATGCATGGGTGCAACGTTATTGAGTTTGATGGTGAAAAAATGAGTAAATCAACTCAATACTATAGCATGATGTCAATGATGGCGCAGCTAGGTCTAATGCCATAATATTATTGCTTATATGAGACAAAAGAAAAACCCCACTTTGCTGGGGTTTTTTTTCATCGCCAATACCATAGGTAATTAATTGTTGGAGCAAGTCTGTTTCAATGATAAAAACAGGCTCTAGTTTTCGTGAATGGATTATATTGAGGATTTAGTTTTGTATAGATGTGTGTTTCTATCTTTTTTATTAAATATTTCCTTTCCATATGGTAACTCAGAATTTGGATCAAAAAACGAGGATGAATTATGGAAAGTCATTGAAAAAAAAATAGCTATAGATTATGCAAGCGATTTCTCTAGCCAAGATCCTGAAAGATTTATCAAATATTTTGCTCCCAATAGCAAAATAAATGTATACCAATATGGTAAGGATATATCGAGTGAACATAGTCATCGCAAGTCTTTGAGGTTTTATAATGGTAATGTGTTCTCATCATTGATCAGATTTAGAATCCCCATCAATTTGATGGCAAAAACACTTTTCAGGCGCCTAAAAAAGCAAAACTACAAAGAATCTAATATTGATCTAATCGGTTTAGCCATTGAAAATAATTTTATAGGGGCGTACATAAGATATGACAGAGTTAATAAAGATAACATTGTCTATCATTCTGCACGTGGTTACTACAAACTTAAAAAGATCTTTGGTGTGTGGTATATCATTGAGATGAATACCTATCGCGATAGTGAAGCTGTGAATACTCTAGTCGGTTATGATAGAATGATGAAACCTGTATTTAATGTTGATAAAAAGCTACTTGATTAGGTTCTTGATTGTGTAGTAAAGTAATATGGAAACAAATATAAGACCCCAAGCATACCCTATGATGTTCATATAAAAATACCATTTGGTGATAGGCTCAGAATTGAATGCCTCAGAAAGTTGCGAAACCATATAAACTAAGATTAACATTAAGATTAGTGCTACTACCAGGTTTCCAATGTTACTTTGTTTTTTTTCTAACGTTATTTCGTTCTCGTCCATAGCTATGATTAGTG